>JAZQRP010000001.1:0-2994 GCA_045629685.1 Candidatus Aphodosoma sp.
GTTTTTGAACCACACGCTGAGGCTATATCAGAAGGATACGGCATTGTTTGAATTTATATTTGACTCGATACGCAAATATAACTCGTTAGAACGAGGGCAGGCGAATTTTCACTTAGTGTTTTTGGTGAAACTGACGCATTATTTAGGGTTTTTCCCTAATCTTGAGGGATTTGGCGCAGGGGTATGTTTCGACTTGGAGAATGGGTGTTTTGTGCGCCGATTGCCACCACATACGAATTATTTGCTACCTGAGGCGACCGTGGCTTTGGCGAATCTTTTGAGGTTGGACTACGACACGATGTATCTGTTTGACGTGAATCGACAACAGAGAAACGAGGTTTTAGACCACATTATTAAATACTATAAATTGCATTTGGCGGAGTTTGGGGATTTGCGGTCGTTGGATGTGTTGCGCGAACTTTGATTTTTTTTTAGTTTTAACATAAGTACAAATTTTTTCGTTGTTCGCTCAAAAAATATATCGTTCTTTTTTAAAATTAACAATGGGACAATTACTTTTTTTAAGTACATGCCCTAAATCATAAAATATTACGGAATTATCTATTTTAAACTTGTATCTATGTAAAAAAGCGGTTAAAATTAAAGTGGATTTGAATAATAAGTAATTTATTTTTAAGTAATATCAAAAAAATACGATTATATGAAGTATAAAAACATCAAAAGTTATGACGATTTTTTTATGGTTGACATAAATGAACCCCTATATATTGTCGAAGGAATAAATATAAATCCTAATGAGAAAACGGTCTCTTTGACAGATGACCACGATAAAGGAGTAGACTTTTCTTTGGTTAATAATCCTGTATATGACAAATACAAAGACTATGATGTAATTTCAATATTTAAAAGGAGCAAACTTGTTGATAATACAAACACACAAAGAGACGGAAATCCTTTCATATATGCTTTGAAAGGAAAGAAAGGGTGGAAATTCAACATAACAAATGAGGAAATATTCAGATATATTAAAAGGTTTCTAGAAATCTGTAAGAAAATAAACAATACATATGACACTATTGTGATTACTCCATCGTCGACAAATATCAATGAGCGTTTTATGAAAGTAATATCTAATCAGGTGAAAGAGGAGAATGTCATCAAAGAGTTTCTTGTCAAAATTAAAAAAGAAGAAATAATAGATGATGATTTGATAGATAAGGAACAAATCACAAAGGATTATCCAGATAATTACAACGAAGTCATGACCAAAATATGTAGGTCGTTTAGACGGATGGAAGGTGCAGACTTTGAAGCAAAACATATGGATAAGGAATACCTAAAATATGTCAAATACATAGGAGTTAATAACGATGTGAATATAAGACCTATGATAGATGGTAAAGATATACTTATATTAGACGATACAATTTCTTCAGGTACTACCGTAAGTCAATGTATAGAGGGTATTATAAGCAATTTTACACCGAAGTCTATTACAATTGTTACATTGTTGTCGCAATTAAAAGAGAACTGAACATAAATTTCAAAAACTCGAAGATGAATAACATATTAACAAGTTTAAAGTAGATAATTTCGAAATATTATCAAACTAGTTAATCATAAGGCTTGTACTTGAAAAAGAATTTATCCTCACACAACTATGAAATAAGAGCAACAACTTGTAAACATAAAATATGTACTTGTGTTAGAAATCAATCTATAAAAATTATGGCATTACCTACAAATTTAGGAACAGAATCGATTGGGCGATTGTTGCAACAATATGCTGTGCCAGCGATTGTTGCGATGACGGCATCGTCGTTATATAATATGATAGACAGCATCTTTATTGGTCAAGGTGTGGGTCCATTGGCAATATCGGGATTGGCAGTTACATTCCCATTTATGAACTTGGCGGCAGCGTTTGGCGCATTGGTCGGAGTGGGTGCAAGTACGATTGTGTCGGTGAAATTGGGGCAAAAAGATTATGCTTCGGCACGCAAGGCGTTGGGCAATGTGGTGGCTCTGAATATCATTATCGGAGTGGTGTTTATGGCAGTATCGTTGCTATTTCTTGACAAGATATTGCTATTCTTCGGTGCAAGTGAAAATACGCTACAATATGCGCGCGAGTATATGGAGATAATACTCTACGGCAATGTGGTGACACATATGTACTTGGGGCTCAATGCAGTGATGCGCTCGGGTGGACACCCACAGAGGTCGATGGCGATGACGATTTTGACCGTGATACTGAATGCAATACTCGACCCTATATTCATTTTTGTATTGAACTGGGGCATACGAGGGGCTGCCATTGCTACGATATTGGCACAGATAGTTGCGTTGGCGTGGATTCTGATTTCGTTCACGAACAAACAAGAGATGTTGCACTTTGAAGCAGGGATATTCAAATTGGATCGCCGCATAGTAACCGCTTCGCTATCAATAGGTATGGCGCCGTTTTTGATGAATGTGGCAGCATGCGTGATAGTGATTTTTATCAACAACGGATTACAACAACATGGGGGCGACTTGGCAATTGGGGCGTATGGCATTGTGAATCGGATTACGTTTATATTCGTGATGGTGGTGATGGGATTAAACCAAGGCATGCAACCAATTGCGGGATATAATTATGGGGCAAGAAATATAGATAGAATGCTGGGAGTGTTGAAGTTAACTATTGTTTGGGCCACAGCGATTATGACTGCAGGATTTGCGATATGTGAGTTCACGCCAGGATTGATTGCGCGCATATTCACATCGGACGAGGAGTTGATTGCACGCTCAGTGAGGGGTATGAGAATAGTGGCTGTGTTCTTCCCAATCATTGGAATGCAGATGGTTACGGGTAACTTCTTCCAAAGTATCGGTATGGCACGCCAAGCGATATTCCTCTCATTGACCCGACAATTGATATTCCTATTGCCTTGCTTGATAGTGTTGCCACAATTTTTGGGTGCAGACGGAGTTTGGGCATCGTTGCCTACGGCAGATTTGTTGTCGTGGATTGTATCAGTATCGGTATTG
>JAZQRP010000002.1:0-5543 GCA_045629685.1 Candidatus Aphodosoma sp.
GGTGGTTTCGAATTGTATTTCTACCCACAATATGGCCAACAAATTTGGGATGCTCTCTTCACTACAGGTGCTGAATATGGTATCAAACCTATCGGTCTTGGTGCTCGCGACACTCTCCGTCTCGAAATGGGCTTCTGCCTCTATGGCCACGAAATCGATGATACTACTTCTCCTATCGAAGCTGGTCTTGGTTGGATTACTAAACCTGCTGAAGGCAAAAACCTTATCGATGGCGAACTCTATGTACGTCAACGCGCTGAAGGTACTGAACGCAAACTCGTTGGTTTCGAACTCCAAGAACGCGGTATTCCACGTCAAGACTATGTTCTCACTGACGGTCAAGGCAATGCTATCGGTCGCGTAACTTCAGGTTGTATGTCTCCTTGCCGCAAAATCGGTGTAGGTATGGGTTACATCAAATCAGAATACGCTAAACTTGGCACTACTATCGCAGTTCAAATCCGTAACAAAGAGATCCCTGCTGTAGTTGTTCGCCCTCCATTCCGCAAATAATAAATGCAGTAACAAGTAAATAGTAGCGAGTAACAAGACATTACACTCCTATATTCTCCCCCTAAATTAGGGGGAGTACCCGTAGGGGGAGGGGGTATGTAAGTCTCGTTACTCGTTACTTTCTATTTATTACAGAAATATACAAAATAATTAAAAACAACCGAGTACCCAAAATCTCATTCCTCATTCCTCATTCCTAATTCCTCATTCCTCATTCAATGCGTTTCTTCATCACCTTTTCATACAACGGCACACGCTATTGTGGTTGGCAACGTCAGCCTAACGGCATAGCAGTACAAGAAGAGCTCGAAAAAGCTCTTACTACCATACTACGCACCCCTATTGAACTCACCGGAGCAGGTCGCACCGATGCAGGTGTGCATGCACTTAATATGGTGGCGCACTTCGACATAGCTGATGATACAACTGTTGACTGTCGACTGTTGACTGTTGACACTAAACGCCTCATCAACAACCTCAACAGCCTACTCCCTTACGACATTGCCGTAAAGAATGTAGAACGTGTCACAGATGAAGCTCACGCCCGTTTTGATGCTCTATCACGCAAATATGAATACCACATTATTACCAACAAAAATCCATTCCTAAAAGAACAAGCTTGTCGCATACACTTCCCGCTCAATATGGAATTGATGAACGAGGCGGCAAAGGTATTATTTGAATACGAGGACTTTACATCATTCAGCAAACTACACACCGATGTAAAAACAAACAACTGCACCATCATGGAGGCATATTGGCAACAACGTGGCGAAGAACTCGTATTCACCATCAAAGCCAACCGCTTCCTACGCAATATGGTGCGTGCCATAGTAGGCACACTCATGGAAGTAGGTCGCGAAAAACTAACAATAGAAGGCTTCCGCCAAGTCATCGAAGCCAAAAACCGTTGCAGTGCTGGTCACTCGGTGCCAGCTTGCGGACTATACTTTATCGAAACTGAATATCCTAACAATATTTCATAAAAAACACACTAAATATCAATATTTTTTTGTAACTTTGCACAAGGGAAATTTTATGCTATAAAACATGTTTTTTATGATTAAGAAATTTATATACTTTTTACTCGTATTACCTTTATTTATTGTAAGTTGCAAACCTTCAGCACACGAATTGGCTCTTGCTGAAATAGAAAAAACAAAACAATTTATTGCCGAAAAACAAGATTCTGCAGCATTAGCTTGTATCGATTCAATTCATATCAACTACCGCACCGATGTTGCGGTGCGCCGTATGGCTGATACTCTTCGCTGGGATATTGAATATCGCCATGCTATTACTACCCTTCCGCAAATAGATAGCGCACTTGAAGATTTACAAGCTCGCCTACCTGAACTTACAAAACCTTTCCGTTTCATCAAAAACGATGAATATCAAACTATTGGTGCTTTCGAACACCGCCAACTGCGCACCGAAAACAACACCTCTCGTTGTTATCTCAAACCTTCAATCGACGAACATGGTAAGTTTACACTCACGTCGTACTATATCGGCTCAAAAGCCCAACACACCATAGTTCGTGCCACTATTGATTCCCTATCTATTGAAACTCTCGTTGCTCCATCTAGCAATATTTCTCAGTTCGTTGATGTCGATGAATATAAAGAAATTATAATCTACGACAACGAACTACTCAACAACATCCACTCTTTCATTGCTGATAATCGTGATAATCGCATAAAAATAAGCCTTTTAGGCGATGGACAACCTTATCACTACTATCTCACTCCTACGGAACGCAATATATTAGCGCAATCATACGAACTCTCAATCGCACTAACTGATCTCAACCGATTGACTGACCAACAACTCAAACTTTCCCAAAAAATAGAACTCCTCAAAATGCGCCTAAACAAATGATAAAAGATCACATAAACAACGCCCATCAATATGATGATTTGCACCCTAATTTCCGCACTGTATTGGAAATTCTGCAATCACTCAACCTCGATGCCCTACAACCTGGTCACATCGAACTCGATGGCAAATATGTTTACATCAATATAAACGAAACTCAAAGCAAATCAGCAACTGAGGCTAAACTCGAATCTCATCGTCAATACATCGACATCCAAATGCCTCTATCTGGCAAAGAGACTTTCGGTGTAAAACAAACATCAGAATGCTCTAAACCAATTGACGAATTTGATACCAAGCGCGATATCATCTTCTATGAAGATACACCACACGAATACATTACCCTCGACAAGGGTGAATTCGTAATATTCTTCCCCGAAGATGCACATGCTCCTTGCATCAATACCACCAACAACCATCTTAAATTGGTGGCAAAAATATCAGTTGAACCAAACAAAGAAAAACCAACACTCTGAAAATAAATCCATAGTTTCTATAGTAATTCTATAGTTTCTATCAAAATACAAAGTCTTATGACAGAAAAACTAAAAATCACACAAAACGACCCTTATTTGGCTCCGTTTGAACAAGCAATCGTAGGACGTCACAACTATGCTATTGCTCGCGAAAAAGAACTACTTGGCACAACCAACAAAACCCTATCTGACTTTGCGTCTGGATATATGTTTTTTGGTCTCTTTAAAGTAAAACGTAGCTGGGTCCTCCGCGAATGGGCTCCAAATGCCACCGCTATATATCTCATCGGCGACTTCAATAACTGGCAAAAAAACGAAAAATATCGTCTTCAACCTCAAGAAAATGGCGTTTGGGAGCTAAAAATCAGCGAAAAATACATTCACCATGGCGACCTCTACAAACTCATCGTTGAATGGAATGGTGGAGCTGGCGAACGTATCCCTGCTTGGTGTCGTCGTGTGGTTCAAGATGAAAAAACCAAAATTTTCTCTGCACAAGTATGGCAACCTGAACAAGAATATAAATTCCGTATTCGTAAATTCCACCCTACTAAAGCGCCTCTAATGATATACGAATGCCACATCGGTATGGCTGCAGAAGAGGAAAAAGTAGGTACTTACAACGAATTCCGCGAAAATATTCTCCCTCGTATTGCTCAAGCTGGCTACAACTGCATACAAATCATGGCTATCCAAGAACACCCTTACTATGGCTCTTTTGGTTACCATGTCTCTAGTTTCTTTGCTGCTTCTTCTCGTTTTGGTACTCCAGAAGAACTCAAACGCCTCATCGACGAAGCTCATAAACTCGGTATTGCAGTAATTATGGACATCGTACATTCGCATGCCGTTAAAAACGAACTCGAAGGTCTCGGTCGATTCGACGGTACTCCATATCAATACTTCCATGGTGGCGACCGTCGCGAACACCCAGCTTGGGACTCTCTCTGCTTCAACTATGCCAAAAATGAGGTTATCCACTACCTTCTCTCTAACTGCAAATTCTGGCTTGAGGAGTATAAATTCGATGGATTCCGTTTCGATGGTGTAACTTCTATGATTTATCGCAACCATGGTCTCGGTCAAGATTTCAAAGGCTACGACGACTACTATAACCTCAATCAAGATGGTGATGCTCTCTGTTACCTCACTCTTGCTAATAAGCTCATTCACGAAGTAAACCCTGAAGCTATAACTATTGCCGAAGAGATGTCTGGCTTACCTGAACTTGCTGTACCATTCGAAGATGGTGGCGTTGGTTTCGACTTCCGCATGGCCATGGGTATTCCTGACTTCTGGATTAAATATATCAAAGAGGTGCGCGACGAGGATTGGAAGGCAGGTCACATCTTCTACGAAATGACTAACCGTCGCATCGGCGAAAAAACTATCTCTTATGCCGAATCGCACGACCAAGCCCTCGTTGGCGATAAGACTATCATATTCCGCCTCATCGATGCAGATATGTATTGGCACATGCAACGTGGCGACGAAACATTTATGGTCAATCGTGGTATGGCTCTCCACAAAATGATTCGCCTCATGACTGTCGCTACTATCAATGGCGGTTACCTCAACTTCATGGGTAACGAATTCGGACACCCTGAATGGATCGACTTCCCTCGCGAAGGTAACGGATGGTCTCACAAATATGCTCGCCGTCAATGGTCTCTTGTTGACCGCAAAGAACTTCACTACTGCGACCTTGCTCACTTCGATGAAAAAATGGTGGAACTCATTCGCAAAGAATACCGCTTCAGCGAATCTCCAATCGAAAAGGTTTGGGACAACGAAGGAGACCAACTTGTAGCATTCCGCCGCCGCGATTTGCTGTTCATATTCAACTTCAATGGCGAAAAATCATTCACTGACTATGGTATCCTCGTCAAAAAAGGTGTTTACAACGTAGTACTCAACACCGATGCTACCGAATTTGGTGGTTTTGGCTTTGCCGACGACTCTATCGAGCATCACACTGTTGCTTCTCACCTCAAAAACAAAGAGTGGCTCCAACTCTACATCCCTGCCCGCTCTGCTATCGTTCTTCGTCGCAAAGACTAAATAAATTGAAAGTTGAAAGTTAAAAGTTGAAAATTTAACCAGTTATATCAACTTTCAACTTTCAACTCTCAACTCTCAACTCTTAACTATGAATTTCGAACCTGAAGTCAACGCGTTACTCCAACGCTTCGAAAATACAATAAGCCAAGGCGCGGTGCAATACTACGACACCGACGACCTTGAAACCATAATCGATTGTTATATTGCTATCGACCAACTCGACAAAGCACGTATAGCTCTCGATTATGCTTATCGTATCCACCCTATTTCTACCGAAATTCGTTGCAAAGAAGGCAAACTTCTACTCATGGAGGGCTGCTACGATGAGGCTATAGAGATACTCGAATCAATCAAACACACCGACCCTGACTATATTGCTATCCTTGCCGAGTGCTACTTGCGAACATATAATTTCCCTAAATCCAAAGAACTATTCTCTCAATACCTTACACTCTGCAATACTAATGAATTAGCAGCAATATTTGCCGATATAGCTTCGCTCTACAACACTCACAACCAACCCGAACTCGCTCTCGAATTCATCGAAAGTGGCATTGCTCTATTCCCCGACGACATCACTCTAATCACCGAAAAAGCCATTGCCCTCGAACAAAC
>JAZQRP010000003.1:0-1686 GCA_045629685.1 Candidatus Aphodosoma sp.
TTTCGGTCCCGAAGCATATAAGGATGGCGTGTACCAGACGGCTTTTGTGGCTCAACAAGTCTTCAACGCCAATAGCCAATTGCCCATTGCCAATTGCCCATCGCCTAATCCCCTCCTCGCCCGCCTTAATGCCATTGTCCACCCCGCCGTCCACCAAGATATCCTCAATCGCTTTACCTCTCCACCCTTTAGGGGGGAGTCGGAGGGGGGCTTACTATTCATCGAATGCGCCATCCTCTACACAGCACATCTTGATCAGCTCTGTGACAAGGTTGTGGTGGTTACTGCCCCCGAAGAAGTACGCTTAGCACGCACTATTGCCCGCGATCATTCGGATATAGATAAGGTACGCGCACGCATGCGAGCACAAAATGTGGAAGAAGACATCCGCCGTGCCGACATCATCATCAACAATGATGGCACCACTCCCATCCCCACCCTCTGCGAGGAGATATTGAAAGAGTTAACATAAGTGCTATTTTTTTCTACTATTATTTACACCAATGAAAAATAAGCAGTATCTTTACACCGCAATTTGCATAATGCTGTAATTCATTGGTCATTTTTTAGCTTTCTGGTTACGAACGATAGCATAATCCATTGTCCCCTCACCCAACCGCCATTTATGTTTTTTGACATAAGTGGCTTTTTTATTTGCTCAATCCAAAATAAATTTGTACCTTTGCACCGCAAAAATAAGAACTCAATAAACATGAACTCAACAATCAATTTTAATAGTTTAGTCCAGCAGATTGAATATACCGATAGAGCGTTGCAAAACAATGCTCGTTTGGTTATCAATCGCCATGTCACTGCCAAAGCATGGCTGACGGGATACTATATTGTTGAGTATGAACAAAAAGGTGAGGATAGAGCCAAGTATGGAGAGAAATTAATACAGAATCTTGCCAAACAATTAGGTTCCAAGAAATTTAGCGTTACAACACTGAAAATCTATCGTCAGTTTTATGTGACCTATCCTCAATTAGCTTCCCCTGTTGCTCAGTTCTTGGATAATCACTTAGCAATCGGTCAGTCAGCGACTGGCCAATTAGTATTGCCTGAAAATCAGTCGATTGAAAAAAGTCAGTCACTGACTGACCTATTCATAGTACCTACTACTGCACAAAAAGCATTACCTGTTTTAGTTGACTCCTTCAGTATTTTTAACAGGTTATCTTTTACGCATTTAGTTGCACTTCTTCCTATTGCAGATCCATTAGAGAGAGCCTTTTACGAAACAATGGCTATTAAGGGGACATGGAGTAGTAGGGAGTTAGAACGTCAAATTGATTCGAATTATTATATTCGTACAGGCTGGAGTAAGCAACCTGACCAATTAGTTAATATTGTCCAAGGGAAAGCTGAAATAGCGACTTTGCCCGTGGATATCAAATCGCCTTTTGTGTTTGAGTTCCTTGGACTAAAAGCAAAAGATGTTGTTGAGGAATCGGATCTTGAAACGGCATTGATGGATAACTTGCAAGATTTCATTCTCGAATTGGGTATGGGATTTTGTTTTGAAGAACGGCAAAAGAAACTGCTCATTGATGACCGATATTACAAAGCCGACCTTGTGTTTTATCATCGCGTGTTGAAACGCCACGTCATTATCGAATTGAAAGCACATCGTTTAGATTATTCAGATGTCGCTCAATTGAATATGTATTTGGCTTACTTTCGCAA
>JAZQRP010000004.1:0-1727 GCA_045629685.1 Candidatus Aphodosoma sp.
TTGATAAAGCTTTATTATATTTGCCATTCTATGCCTTTGCAAATATATTAAAGACAAAGACCGAACAAATAAATTATAATAATATCACGTTAAATATAACTTCAATTATATTCACACTAACCTTATTATACATAAACCAAACAATAAATATTACGTATATTAATCATATCATATATATAACATCTGGACTTTGCATAATATACGCATATGTGGCTCTTTGTAAATATGTTGCTCAAAAAATAGGTAATATACATATAATCAAATACATTGGAGACAATAATATCATTACGCTTGCTCTCCAAAACTACATCATAGGGGTTATAAAAATAATTAGTTTATTGCTATTTTCGACCAACCTACTTGGAGGAAACTATTACATTATAAATATTCTTACTACAATAATAACTATTGCAATTTCAATGTTATTTGCATTAATCATAAATAAATACACTCCTTTTATAATTGGCAAAAAAAATCAATAACTTGCTTTTTATTGTACATTTTTTTGTATCTTTGCATCCATATATAAATTGCTAATAAATACTCAAAAATATGAAAAAAATCTTCATCTCTCTAATCTGCACATTGTGCATTGCTTATTCTGCATTTGCTCAAACATCTGAGCAATATCTTCGTGATTTTACCTCTGGTGCATTTCGTCCTCAAACTATGGCTGCCCTCTACTCTATGAATGACGGCACAAGCTATACTATGCTCTCTGAAGATGGCACTAAAATCATTAAATACGACTATCTATCAGGCAAAGCTATCGAAACTATTTTTGACGTTGCTACTGCTCAAAATTGTACACTAAAGAAAATCTCGGATTATGAATTCGACCCACAAGAAAAACGTATTCTTATCCTCACTGACAAAACTCCAATCTACCGTCACTCGTTCTCAACTACTTACTATGTATATAATATTGCTCGCAACGAATTAGAGCCTCTAAGCCAAAATCCAGGCCTTCAAAACTTGGCTCAATTCTCGCCTAATGGACGCATGATTGCGTTTGCTCGTGGCAATAACTTGTTTATCAAAAAACTTGACTTCAACACCGAACTCCAAATCACCAAAGATGGCGAGTTCAATAAAGTCATCAATGGTACTGCCGATTGGGTATATGAAGAAGAATTTGGTCGTACTCGCTACTTCGAATGGAGTCCTGATAGCAAACTCCTCGCATGGGTGCGTTTCGATGAAAGCGAAATCAAACAATTCTCTTTCGATGTATATAATCACCCTTACGATGATGCCTATACATACAAATATCCAAAAGCAGGTGAAACTAACTCTACTGTATCTATACACGTGTATGACACTGAAAATCGTACAACAAAACAGATGGATTGTGGTACAGGCAACGACATCTATTTCCCTATCATTCAATGGACAAACGACAATGAATCGCTTGCCATCGTACGCTTAAATCGCAACCAAACAACACTTGACTTATTAAGCGTAAATCCTCGTTCTGGCGTTGCAAAAACTTTAATTTCTGAAACTGATAAAGTATATATTGACTACACCAACTATACTCATCTAAAATTCAATAGCGACAATTCATTCGTGGCTATGAGCGAACGTGATGGCTGGCGTCATATCTATCACTACAACGCGAACGGTTCTTTAATCCGTCAAATCACTAAAGGCGAATGGGATGTAACTGCTTATTATGGCTATGATGAAAATACTAAAACTGCCTATTTCCAAGCAGCAAAAGAACA
>JAZQRP010000005.1:0-7771 GCA_045629685.1 Candidatus Aphodosoma sp.
AAACATGGTCATAAAGTATTTGCTTCAGATTTAATTCCTCGTGGTTATGGTGAAGAAGGTGTAGATTTTTTGAAGGTGGATTCATTGCCAGATGGCTGCACTTGTATTTTGACTAATCCGCCATATAAATACACAATGGAATTTATTGAGCATTCGTTGGAGTTGTTACCTGAAGGTGGTGAAGCTATATTCCTATTGAATATAAATGCGCTAGCTGGTAAAGCTCGTTATGAACGTCTATATTCACGAGGTATGTTAAAAGAAGTGTTCATATTTCCTAAACGAGTGCAGTGCGCTAAAAATGGAGACTTTGTAAATATGACTGGTTCTGCTGTAAATTATGCTTGGTTTGTTTTTGGGAAAGGACATTATAAAGATACTATTCTGCATTGGATTACATAAAAACAGTGGGATATCAGTGTGATAATTGAGTATATTCGAAATTTCGAGTGTACTCAATTTTTTTAATTAAATATTTTTTTGAAAAAATATTGTATAAATCAAATAAAAATACTAAATTTGCAAAGTTTTTACAAATATGGCACTTTGTTTGTGGTTTTTTATTAATTAGAGTTATTTTTTTTATGAAAAAATCAATGTTATTGGCTATTGAAATAGAAAACATATTTTCTATTAAAGATACAGTTCGAATAGATTTTCGAGCTGCAAATATTAAAACCTTACAGACTAAAATTCTTGCAAATAATGTTATTGATTGGAAAGGGGAGAAGATACTTAAAACAATTGGATTGTTTGGTGCAAATGCTTCTGGAAAAAGTAATATTATTGCTGCCATTATATTCTTTTGTCAGACAATACTTCGTTCTCATCAATATAATATGGATAAAATTGAGTTTGGATTTATGCCATTTAAATTTGATGGATATCTAGATAAACCGACACGATTTTATATAGATTTTGTTTGTGATGATATTGAATATGAATATAGTTATACACTAAACAAAAAGCGCATTTTAAAGGAGTCTCTTTATTACTATCCAAATGGAAGAAGAAAAAAAGTATTTGATAGAGTGGAAGATCAATTTACATTTGGAGCTAAATTATTGAATAAACCTAAAGATGTTGCTGATAGTCTTACGCCAAAGAATTTATTTTTATCACGAGCTTCAGCAATGAATAGGCCTTTAGCACAACGAATTTATAGCTTTTTTTATCAAGAGTTTATGCTTGATTTAGTACCAATAAATTATGAGCGTACAAAAGAAATTTTCGATAAATATAAAAATCTTATTTTACGAGCTTTAGAGTGTTGTGATAGTGATATCGTAGATATCTCTATACGTAAAAGATTAATTCATCAATCCTTTAGTATATCAATAAATGGTGACCCTGTAGAATCTTCTCCTATAGAAAAAATTGAGTACAAAACAAAACATCGTCAAAATCCAAATGTAGAGTTCGATATGGAGAAAGAAGAGTCTGATGGAACTATACGTTTATTTGAAGTATTAAAAGTTTTAATTGAATTTTTACATCAAGGTAA
Source organism: Candidatus Aphodosoma sp. (assembly GCA_045629685.1). Taxonomy (GTDB): domain Bacteria; phylum Bacteroidota; class Bacteroidia; order Bacteroidales; family Paludibacteraceae; genus Aphodosoma. Next base: position 1,505 of record JAZQRP010000005.1, read on the forward strand.
GGCTCTTTTGTTAGATGAGTTTGATAGACATTTGCATACTCGTTTGGCTGATTTTATTATTAATGTTGTACATGCAGCTACTGATTCCCAGTTATTATTTACTTCCCATAATACAAATTTGATTGATACAAGTCGATTTAGAAAAGACCAGATATTATTTGTAGGTAAGCGAGAGGATGGTTCGACAGAGGTTTACTCTCTCTTTGATTTTAAGGATTTTCGTGAAAATATGGACGCTGAAAAAGGATATCTGCAAGGAAGATTTGATGCAGTTCCTTATACTGTAGATTCGGTTGAAGAGTTGAAATTTTTACTGAGAGGAGGTATCTATGAGTAAACCTAAAAGAAAACAGTCTAAACCTCGTGAAATGAAGAAAATCTTTTTAATTTTTTGCGAGGGTCAAACTGAAGAATGCTATGTGCAAGTGTTACGCTCTAAATATAGGGTACCAATAAAAATTGTTGCAAGAGTAGAAGGTTTGAATATAAGCTCCAAAGAAATAACTTCTCATTGTAAAAGTTTGCGTATCGGTGTAGATGATGATAATGTTAAGGTATTTTTGATGTACGATATGGATGTTCCTTTGGATAAATCAAAATTTAAAGGTTGTTGTGTTGAGTATTTATTAACTAATCCGACATTTGAATTGTGGTTATTGTTGCATGTTGCGGATCAGAGTGCAGCTATATCAACAACAGATGTTATTGAAAAGTTAAAGAGTTTTGAAGAATGGGCTAATTATAAGAAAGGTACCTTTACAGAGCAGCAAAAAAATATATTGTGGAATAAAAAAGATGAAGCTATAAATAGAGCTAAACTATTAACAGATGAAGAAAATCCATCTTCGCAAATTTATAAATTACTTTCATTATTAGATAAAGAATCTCGTTGAGATATATTTCTTTCTTCCGCTTCTCATGATTGGTGAGAGGCGGATTTTTTGTTGTATTGGTGGTAGTGAATTGAAATAAAGTTGTACCAAGCAAAGTTGTGCGCAAGTTGTAATATAAGTTGTACCACATAATAATTGCCTATAACATAATATGTTATATACTTGATATATGGTGTTGTGGTACATGGTACAACTTTTTCGGTACATTATACGGATTCTACATTGTATGTATAAAAAAATAGCAATCGAATGTTCGACTGCTATTTTTTTTGTTATTGGATGGAGTTGAAACAAGCTACACCGTTAATTTTTGATTCGTCGAGTACGTGGGCGTAAATGAGTGTTTCTTCGATATGAGTGTGGCCCAGAAGCTCTTTTAATGTTGTTAGTTGCTGTGTTTTGGCAAGGAAAAAGGTTGCAAATGTATGTCTGCCTGTTTTGGCTGTGATGGGTTTATTTATGCCTGCATCTACAGCTATTGTTTTAAGGCGTTTGTTGACTTTTTGGTCGCTTGGGATATGTTGAAATAAATATCCTTTGGTGCGATTTTCGCGTGCATCGTTGTATAAGTTCTGTAATGGTTGTGATACAGGTATGCGTAGCTGCATTGGTTTTGAATTACGAAGCTTCATGCGATAATAGTGTAGGTGACCACTGTATATATCTTCGATTTTTGTTTTTCGAGCATCGGAGATATGTTGCGATGAGAATACCATCCATAAGAAGAACTGAAGAACGTAATAGTCTCGTTCGTTGATATCGGGAGATTTGTAGTAGTCGTATAACTTTTGTACTTCTTCTTCGGTTAGGTAGCAAAATGTAGTAGATTTTGATTTTTTGACTCTGAAATTTTGAAATGGATCTATTGTCATATATCCTTCGCGATATGCTGCACGGACGTATTTTTTGATGACTCCCATTTTTTTGTATGCAGTATTGTCTTGCATGCCTCGTGTTTTTTTGAGGTAGTGTAGATAACAGTTAAGAAAATCTTCGGTAATATCGTCAAATGTAAGATCAGGTTTGTATTCTTTTAAGTTCTTCATTGCGGTACGATGAACTTGGATTGTATTTTCCTCCATTGTGATTCGAGTTCGTCGGATGTAGTTCTCGACGTATGCAAAGAAGTCGTTGTAGTCTGATGGGCGATTATATTCTTTGAGGAAGCTCTCTTTTGTGAGGGTTCTGTCTCTGAGCTTGAATTTTACAAATACGTCGCATACGCGAGCTTCGATATTAGCAAGTATGAGGTTTTTGTCTTTATAGTGCTTTTCCGATGGAAGAACTCGCCCACTGAGAGGTTCGTAATGCGCTACAGGACATTCGACTCCAGTTGAAAAGCAAATTTTATCACTTTTTATGTAGAAAGATACATATATAATGTGATTTGTTTTTGATTGTCTGAGTTTGAATATATTTTGTTTCATGTCTAAAATAGAGTTAAAGTGTATAAAAAAAGATGTTAGTGTTCTGGTGGTGTTCTACGAATTTTATTGTTTTCGTCACGGGGAGAAGTTTATTTGTGTAGTCAAATAACTTGCTGACACATAGCCCCAAAATGCGAAAGACAACAACCGTTTTATCGATTGTTGTCTTGCAAAAAAAAATAGTTCAGCGGAAGCGGGGGGATTCGAACCCCCGGTACGGTTACCCGTACGTCAGTTTAGCAAACTGGTGGTTTCAGCCACTCACCCACACTTCCAAGGGTGTTTAGTCGAACTAAACCGCTTTTCTTCAAAAGCAGTGCAAAGGTACAACAAATATTTGAATACACAAAATTTTTTCATTAAAATATTTTCATTATCTTTGCATTTATTTCTTTAAATTTATCTTGATTAATTAAATATTTGATTATGAGTAAACAAAAAAGTTGGAAAAAATATCTAATTGCTTGTTTGGCGATTGTTTTGGTTGGTATTATAGCTCTTTTGATGGTGTGGAGTGAGGTTTTTGCAGCTAAATTGAATACTAAAGAAGGTAAAGAAATGCTCGTTTATGTCGATAAAGACGAAAATCTTGCCGATTTTGTTGCGAATTTGGAGGCTGATAGTGTAGTGTCGAAACCAAAGATGTTTATGTTTGCTTGTCGCGCTTTGGGACTTAAACCGACAACAATTTTACCTGCTGGTTGTTATCCTGTATTTCCCGAAATGACTCATTTGCAACTTATTCAACGAGTGCAACGTGGCGAGCAAGTCCCTGTCAAACTCACAATCAACTATATGCGTCTTCCTGAGCAATTTGCATCGAAAGTCGCTAATCAACTCATGCTCGATTCTGCCGAAATAATGAACTATATCACCGACAAGCAAAAAATGGATGAACTAGGTTATGCCCCTGAACACCTTTTTGCCCTCGTTGTGCGCAATACCTACGAAGTTTGGTGGACTGTCTCTGTCGAAAAACTAATGCAACGCCTCAAAAAAGAGAACGATGCCTTTTGGAATGCCAACAATCGTCGCGATAAAGCCCAGCGTCTTGGCTTGACAATCCCCGAAGTAATCACCCTCGCTAGCATCGTAGAGGAAGAAACTAACTATCAACCCGAAAAATCGCGCGTCGCAGGTCTCTATCTCAACCGCCTTCGCAAAGGCATTCGCCTCCAAAGTGACCCAACTGTGAAATATGCCCTCAAAGACTTCAAACTTAATAGAATCCTCTTTGAGCACCTCAAGGTTGATGATCCCTATAATACATATAAGTATGCAGGTCTTCCACCTGGCCCAATTCGTCTTCCTAGCATAGCTACAATTGATGCTGTACTTAATGCCGAAAAACATAATTATATATATATGTGTGCTCATCCCGATTTTAATGGCACTCACAATTTTGCCGTAACACTTGCTGAGCACAATCGCAATGCCGCAAAATATCATGTAGCCCTTCGTAAGTGGCTCGCAGAGAAAAATAAAAACTAATATTTTTATTTATATAAAAAGTTTGTAGGTATCAGAAAAAAGTTGTACCTTTGCAAACAAATAAAGAATACGTTATTCTAATTCTGAATCACTAATAATTAATCATTAATAACTAATCATTACTATGAAAGTTCTTGTTGCAACAGAAAAACCATTTGCTAAAGCAGCTGTAGATGGTATCAAATCAATTGTAGAAGCTGCAGGTGGAGAAGTAGTTCTTCTCGAAAAATACACAGAAGTAGAACAATTCTATGCAGCAGTTGCTGACGTAGACGCTCTTATCGTTCGTTCTGACAAAGTTACTAAAGAAGTTATCGAACACGCTAAAAACCTCAAAATCGTTGTTCGCGCAGGTGCTGGTTTTGACAACCTCGACCTCGAAGCTTGTACAGCTCACAACGTAGTAGCTATGAACACTCCAGGTCAAAACTCTGACGCTGTAGCTGAATTGGCTCTCGGTATGATGGTTTACGCTGCTCGCGTTCAATTCTCAGGTGCTACTGGTACTGAATTGAAAGGCAAAACTCTCGGTATCCACGCTTATGGTAACGTAGGTCTTCGCGTTGCTAAAATCGCTAAAGGCTTCGGTATGAATGTTCAAGCATTCGACCCATTCGTTCCAGCTGAAGCTATCGAAAAAGACGGCGTTAAAGCAGTTGCTTCTATCGACGAACTTTACTCAACTTCTGACTATATTTCATTGCACATCCCTGCAACTGAACAAACTAAAAAATCTATCAACTACGAACTCCTTAACAAAATGCCTAAAGGCGCAACTCTTGTTAACACTGCTCGTAAAGAAGTTATCGACGAAGAAGGTCTTGCTAAATTGATGGAAGATCGCGCTGACTTCAAATATGTTACTGACGTAGCTCCTGCTAATGCTGCTGAATTGGCTGAAAAATTCGGCGCTCGCTATTTTGGTACTCCTAAGAAAATGGGTGCTCAAACAGCTGAAGCTAACATCAACGCTGGTCTCGCTGCTGCTAACCAAATCGTTGGCTACATCAAAGAAGGTAACGAACGTTTCCGTTTGAACAAATAATTATTGATGTATAAATAAAAAAAAGAGTGGCGGACTATCGTTTAGTTCGCCACTTTTTACTTTGTATCTAATTATGCAATTTGATAAAACTGATTTAATACGTAAATACACCAATTGGCTCAAGTTGGAGAAAGGTTTGTCGGAAAATTCGAAGGAGGCATATTTGCATGACCTTGGTTTGTTGACTGACTATCTCGACTCAAAGGGTATAAACTTATTGGATGTGAAACTCGAAAATTTGATAGATTTTGTCATTGAATTGGGCGAGTTAGGTCTCTCTGCTACATCGCAAGGCAGAGTAATCTCGGGTGTTAAATCGTTTTATAAATTTCTTATCTACAATGATATTCTCGATACCGACCCAACTCTCATGCTCGAAACCCCAAAGGCAGCTCGCAAATTGCCCGAAGTGCTTACTTTAGACGAAATCGAACGCCTTGAAGATGCGATAGATCTATCAAAAGACGAAGGGCAGCGCAATCTTGCTATAATCGAGGTGCTTTATGGCTCAGGTTTGCGTGTGAGTGAGCTTATAAACCTTAAACTCAGTAATGTGCACATTAATGAAAAATACATGTTGGTCGAGGGAAAGGGTAGTAAGCAACGACTTGTGCCTCTTAGCGATGAATCTATCAAGCAGATTGAGTTTTGGATGCAGGATCGTTGCCATTTGCCGATTAAGCCAGGCAATGAGGACTATCTATTCCTCAATCGTCGTGGTGCTAAACTTACTCGTGTGATGATATTGATTATTGTGAAAGACCTAGCTGAGCGAGCAGGCATTAAGAAGAACATCAGTCCGCACACATTCCGCCATTCATTCGCAACACATCTGCTCGAAGGTGGAGCCAATTTGCGTTTGATACAGATGATGTTGGGCCATGAAAACCTTGTAACCACTGAGATATATACTCATCTTGATTTGAATTATTTGAGGGAAGAGGTTATAGCGCATCATCCGCGAAATAATAAAAAAGGTTGATACTCAAATGAGCAATCAACCTTTTTATTTGTGTAGTATTTCTTTTATCATATTGATGATGTCGTCCATAATTTGGAGGTGGCAACCCCAGGCGAGGGAGATGTAGGTGAGTGCGCCGATGCCGAGTTGGAGGAGGAGTTGCATTGTGTCGCTCATTGTGAGTTTTGTTTCTATGGTTGCAACTGTAACTCCCATAACAATGGCTAATATTAGTGAAGGTAGTATGTGGCTGATTTGTTCGAAATGAGAGTAGTTGATGTGCTTTTTGAGCATGAAACTGCTAACTATTAATGTGGTGTAGGTGGCTATTAGATAGCCATAAAGCATGATTTCGATGGTGCTGTTCAGCACGAAAAGTAGCGCAATGATGAGTCCGTTGCGCAAGAATTCCATTTGAAAATATAGTCGAGGTTTGCCTATTACGTTGAA
>JAZQRP010000006.1:0-14115 GCA_045629685.1 Candidatus Aphodosoma sp.
ACTACTTTCTGAAAAGATTGTATTGTTAATAACATTTTTTCAATCTCTTCATTTACTTTTACAGTCAAAATAGAGACAATACCTGAAACCCCATTTTGTATTGCATCAAGAGAACTATTTATATCAGATTGCAATTGATTGGTAATAGATGTACAATCTTTATTAAATTTTTTCTTTATACTATCTGTCTCTGCTTGGATGCCTGTTATCTTAGAAATCAAAGTTTGTATAACATTATCAACTTTATTATCAATTTCTTTTGACAGATGCTCATTATTACTCTTAAGTGTATTAAATATGACATTTAAGTCCGTCGCAATAGAAGTAATTTCTAAAGCAACATTTTTCAACTGTTTTTCTGTTGCTGCATAAGAGTTTGACAACGTCTCCACTTGCTTTCTTGCTGAATCAATATTTCGTAAATTACTCTCAAGTTTAGCTAAATTTTCAAGAATATTTTGGCTATTCATATATTTCTACTTTTAATTATTATACTTATTCGAGAAATCTTCTATCCAATTTGCATGAATAGATAACTCTATATTTAAAACTAAGTTATTAAACATCTCTAAGTCTTCTTCTGATGCTATATTCCGCCCTTTCGCATTTAATTCTTTTTTAAATCGTTCAATATCTTCATAAAAGGTCTTAATATCTTCTACTTGCTCTCTAAAAGCCAAATAGCCCTCAGTATAACTCTTTGTTAATTCATCAATAAATTTTTTAGAATTCTTATTCTTAAGTGCAAGCAAACAAAAAACATTCAAAAAACATAGAGCAGCATTAATATCGGTTTCACTTCTACGGATAAGTTTAACCGCACCATGCAGATGTCTAATATTATCTTTAGGTGATCCAGATACTCCCATTACGTCAGAATCAATTACTCTCAAATATTTATATACAATATCAAATGATGATTTTTTTGCTCTATCAGTATCATCAATCAAAGAGAAAGGCTCGCCATTATCTGCAATATATCCATCTCTGGCAAACTTTGAATTGAAATAGTAATAAATTTCATCTTTTAAATCTTCATTGATCTCTTTCCAATCTTTTTTATCATCTATCCCAACTAAACAAAAATTACGCATATCATCAATAGCTCGTCTTCGTTTTGAAGCTACTTTGTCATAAATAAACTCGGTTAAATATCCAAGACATTTATGTATCTCATTACTACCCTTACGCATACTTGCTTTCTCTACTTCTATTTCAGCTCTCGCTTCTGAATAATATCGCATCAAAAACTCTTTTAAACGAGCATAATACATTCCATCCTCTTTACGTGTTGACAATATTCGGAATCTCTTTGTCACATAATCTTGTGTAAAGTCATCAATCAAACCAATAACACACATTCGATATATTGCTTTTGCAATATCTGCATAGGTATCATCTTCATAGGATATTAACGAAACTATTTCTGTATCGGGTTTTGATTTAAGTACTATATCAAGAAATCCTTTAGCTTGCTTGTGTTCATTAAATTTATCCTTCTTATCATTCCCAATAAAGTATTCAATATCCGTTACAGACATGAGTTCATGCATATTTTGTTTTTCAACAAATTCACCTTTGAAATTGTTATCAAAGAAATACATAACTGTCCTAAAATCAGGACTCTGATATTCAATACTATCTTTCTCTATTCTGAGACCTTTTTGAGTAAGATATTCTTTTAAATCATTATAAAACACCCAACCCGACATATTTCTATCTACATATCTAAGTTGACAATCTTTATATTTTGAGCATGTCGAATCACATTGATTATTAATCCACTTTGTATGACCTGTTTTACATTTTAATTTTACCACATCTGTAGTAGGAGTACAATAATCAATATATCGTTCATCTACCTTAACATTGAAAGATGATAAAATATGCCTTAAATCTTGCTCTTTAAACCATTTATGTTTAATTTCCCTAATAGGGAAATCGTATATTGGACACCCCTTATTAATGCGAGCCAAATTATAGTCGGCCATAAAAATTACCGAAAGAGCCATTTTTCTATCTCGACCAGCACGACCAGCTTCTTGAACAAAACTTTCTAAAGATGAGCAATAGTTCATATTTACAGTATATCGCACATTCGGTTTATCTATACCCATACCAAAAGCCTTAGTGGCAACCATTATTGGCAATTGATTGTCTCTGAATTTTCTCATATTCGTCATAGAATCATTCCCCATATCCGAATCATCTGTCGAACCGAAAAATGTACCTACTTTACAAGTTTTTGATAAAGTTTCAGCATTAACCCTAACACTAATACCTGTACTATTAACATGAGGACAAAAAACAATACCCGCTTGCTCAAATTGCCCATTTGAACTATAATAGTCATCACTCATTGGAATACGCAAAGAATTTCCATCCAAATTTTCAAGATTCTCTCTTTCCTGATAACGCCTAAGTATCAAGTTAATAGATTCTTCGGTTTGAAGTTCTCGGACATATTTAGGTATATTCTTAATATACTCACTCAGGAATTCACTTTTTTGTGAATATACAGACCAACCATCACCTATGTTAATCGCCTTTGGATAAGATGCAAGTTCACCCACTGGCTTATAATAAGTATCTTCTCTATATTCTACCTCAATTTTTTCAATCTTATATTGAAGTTCAAGCCTATTGCTATTTTCGTAACGAACAACAGTTTCTGGATCAATTGTAAATGCTCCATTGCCTGTTAACTCTCTTTCAACATCCGAAAGCACATCGAATGAAGCTGTAGCTGTCAAACCAAACAAAGATATGGCTCTATTCTTTCCTCGAACATAACTATAAAGATTACGCCCTAAATGCAAATATGAAAATCTAAAATCCTGTCCCCATTCTGACACACAATGCACCTCATCAATAACTCCGTATGAAAAATATACATTTAAATCATGCATATTCTGAAGTCTTTCTCTGAATTCGAATATACATAATCGCTCAGGTGAAAGGAATGTAAATATCACCTGAGATTGTTCCATATTCAACTCATTGGCATCTTTTTCCTCTTTAGATAATCCTGAATTTATAAAAGTACAACAGTCAATACCTACATTTATCAAACCATCATATTGATCTTCCATCAATGATTTTAGTGGATCAATAATTACAGTTACGCCAGGTTGTAACATGGCAGCCAACTGATAGGTAAGCGACTTACCTCCTCCTGTTGGTAGGAGACCTATAACACCTTTGGTCTGCAATGCTCTATTAAGTATAGGCAACTGTCCTGGTCTGAAGTGTGATTTCCTAAACAATAATGTCAAAAAATAATTCAAATGACAGACTGTTTCTGAAACTTCAACATGTCCACCTTGCGAATTTAACTCTGTAACTGGTTTATAAATTATAGGATCTGATGTATATATTTCTCTTACAGAATATATCGTTTGAGATGACCGAACATTAAAGTAACAATCATTCTTTGCTCTAAATTCTGAAAATTGCACATTAGCTGCATCAATCATTTCATCCACCGAAACATCTATAACCATATCAAAAATTTGATTCCTATCCACTTGACTTGATGCACTATATCTCTTAGCGTCTAAATGCAACGCCGATTTAGCATAACTTTTAGATACAATATGTAATTCAACTTCAGGAAAAATAAGAGAATCATAATCTCGACTTAAAGCTGTTAAATGATTAAACATCTCTCGTAAATCAGCAAAAGCCAATGCCGCACACGGAACATCTGATTCTTTAACTAAAACATTCCATTTTTTATCATCAATAGAGATATGACCTGTTAAAATAGCTTCTATAATAACTTTCTCTATTCGTGCTATAGCTAATGGTATTTTACGCAATAACTCCTTGTTATGTCGCAAATTATCTCTATTTAAAGTGGTATATATGATTGTTCCATATCGCTCAATTTGGGTAGAAAAATCGAACTCTGCATTTAATACATTTTCCACAAGCAAACTACACTTCGTTGGCAATCCTCTCGTTATAATATTATTCAACACAGCCAATATAGGATGTACGTCTTCATAAATACTTGCGCCAATATCAAAAGGTGCTAATACTTCAAATGCCTTATGCGTTGACCAAAACAAATCGTCATCTAACTCTTTTAATTCAGCAATTGCTTCTAAGCTATATGCTGCAAAAAATTGTTTCGGTGGATAATATGATAATGGAACAAGGAATGGCTTACCCTCTTCTCTTACTATCTGAAATCCTTTAGTTATACAACTATACCATTTTCCACTCACTAATTGTGCATATTGACCAGAACGATAATTAGAAAATATATTTTTAGGATCTGTTGTAAAATATTTACAAAATTGTTCTATTCTCGTATTTCCCCAATTAGCTGGTCCAACACAAAGAAAATAATGTCTATAGCCAGAAGAGCTTATTAAATTAGCAAGTGCCTTAAGATTTATCGCTGGTATATCTAATATATTAGAAAATAAATGAATACATATAGGTTCTTCTATACACAATTCATTAACAACCTGACAACTATTATTGTTTGCAGGAAGATATAAATTTAATGTTTCTATACAAACACTATCATCAACACATCTACTAACATTCAACTTAGCTCGTGATAAAGCTACTATAGAAGGTTCTATTAGTGTAACTTTTTTTATTTTCCCATCTAATTGCGCCTTACGCAGAAACGATATAAGAGCAACTGATGCTATTCCTTGTCCACAACCCCAATCTATTATCTCTACATCAGAATCTATTCTATCTACTGGAAAATCAGATAATATTTTATTCAACTTCCCTTTATGCATTGCCCCATAAGCCGCCATGTAACAACATAACTGCTCTTCATTACTTAAACATGCTGTTCCATGATCCATACCAGGATAATTCCAAGGATTACTCTTATAATTTAGAGGCACAAATTTACAAGATACTTGAATTATATCTTCTATATTAAGAGGATAAATTTTTGCTATATCATCTATATATCCCATAACTATCCTAATATACTTTCTCCCAATGGATTATTTTTATGTTGTTTCCAATTTCTAACAGCAACCTCTTTGCTTGCATTGGCATAGCAATATTCACACAAATGTGGACAAGTATTATATTCACCAATATCTTTACTTAATATGCAACCACAAAACTGACGTTGACCTTTATCTTTATTATTTTTTTTCTTTATAACGTACTTATTTTCAGATAGCATTATTGCATCCGATGGTATTATTTCTTCGTCAAACAATAATGCTTCTCGCTGTTTTATCTCCACACCCAAAAATTTCATCAAATCATCATCCTTGTATGCAAGCTTAATCATCAAATCATCATCCACACAATGATTGTGTTTTATTCCAAATTGATTGATATCTATTTTTTCACCACATGTAGCTAACTCATAATTCCATTTTTTATTTAATTCAGATAATTTTTGGGCAAAAATTAACATTTCCTCTTCAGTCCAAACTCGATAATTAATACCGTTTTTTTCCAAATTAGATTTCACCTTACGATATTCAGTTATATCAGCAAAACTAAAAACCAATTTTTCAGTATATCCCAACAATCTATCTCCTATATGCTCCACTTTATTCAACAAATCATCTATTGAAATTTTATCAGTCAAAATCATAGGATCAAATCGCCATATCACACTTCCTTTTCTCAACTTGTCAACCAAAGCCTTGAATGTTTCTATACGCTCATCCACACTGGGCACCCCACGCTCCAAACCCTCTGCAACATAGTCATTAAGTGTATATTGAATATAACAACCTATATCTCTCTCCTGCAAAATATCAATATATTGCAATAATGGTTTAGGATTTTTAGACCAAAATACGATAAAACGAGTTTTAGCATAAGAAACATAACTTTTAACACCATTAAACGGATTAGTCCAAGCCGAATACCCTACTTTTAATCTATGAAAAAACCAATCAGCATAAAACGCGGGTATATCCGTACTTCTACTTGCAGATACAATAATCGGAGCTTGCGCATCCACAAACTCACCATTCTCTCTTGCTATTTTAATTTTATCCCAAGCCATAATATTACTTATTCTATATCTAAACACACAACAACTTTATCTAATATTATATTTATCTCAAATTAATTTTTAACCCTATTTTATGTTTGAAAAAACAATCATACTTTACTAATTACAAACAATACTAGCTATATACAATACACCCATGAACATCTACCATTGCTTTGTATTCAACGTGACTTTATAGAAGTTGCGAAGCTCTAAGGTGCCGAATATCAAAGCGTTATAGTAAACGCCATTTTTTATATGTCTGCCAATCCCACCCTTCTAAGGCAGACTGCCCCGGCATGGAATCGGCAACGGCAAATGTAATATTTATTTCTTAATAAAACAAAATTTTTGTTGATTATTTTTTTATGTTTTTGAGCATAAAAAAGGACGCCCTATTATAAGCGTCCCCCCTTTTACATATAATAATTTTATTCAATAAATAAATCATCAAGTATTACCTCACTTTGAACATTATTGCTGTACATATTTTTTTCAACCCATATGTTGTCACAAAAGTTTGATGCAATGCTTTACGTGTTTTTGTTTCTGTTCTAAAACTCTCTACCCGTTCTCTCAATCGTTCATCATATTGTTTTGTTATTTCAAATTCTGTTTGTGAAAATTTCATTTCACAAAGATTTATTGTTTGATCCCTTCGGTCAATCAACAAATCAATCTGTGCGTCATTACCTTTCCATCCACACACATCACTTTGCACTCCGCTTATTCCCAATTTATGTTTAATTTGACGTATATGATGTAAACATAATTGCTCAAAAGAATAACCACTCCATGCTCTTCTTGATGGCGAATCTATCATATTTTGCCAATGCTTTTCATCTTGACCCCGATAACCTTTCACATAACGTAAATGAAATAACGAGAATAAATCCGTTAATTGATAAATTACACCTCGCTCTTTCTTACCAAATGCTGTATATTGACGAATAAAATCACAATCGCATAAATTACGCAGAGCTTCTGTTAATGCGCCTCCATCTTCAATTTTCGTTGCCTCCATAATTTCAATGCGAGTCAACCCTGAAACTTTATTTGCCAAAACCTCTATAATTTGTTTATGCAATGTTGACTCATTAAAAAGCGAACGAAACAAAAAATCATATTCTCTATACAGCGGAGCATTTTGTGTAAAAAAAAGATTATCCACATTTTGAGTTAAACTCAAATTTTTTTCAAGCATTTGCAAATAAAGTGGCGTACCACCAAGAATCATATAACATTCTGCTACTTGATAACGATTCCAATTTATACCTTGTGAAATAAGATATTGCTCCGTTTCATACAATGTAAAAGGTGCAAGATAAATACTCCGCGTTGTTCGATTATACAAATCTCCTTTATCCGAAAGCACATTCTCTCTCATCCACGTTGTTGCACTTCCACAAACTATAAACTTCAATCTATTGTTTGTAGCTCCCCATGAATTCCAAAAATATTCAAAAGCTTTAACAAATCGGCTCTTTTGTGTATCCATCCATGGCAATTCGTCAAGAAAAACTATAAGTGAATCGTCTCCTTCTAGCATCTCTAAATATTTTCGCAATTGCGCAAACGCATCAAACCAATCTTTCGCAAGCGTCCATTTCTTTTTGGAATAATATTCCAATTGGCGTTTGAACTCTCCTAACTGCTCTTTTTTAGTTCCTTGATAAATTCCAGTAAAATAAAAACAAAATTTATCTTCAAAGAACTGACGAACTAAATACGTCTTACCAACACGACGTCGACCATAAATTGCAATCAATTCTGGTTACTTTGTTTCTATACGTTGACGCAAAATCTCTCTTTCTACTTTTCTCCCAATAATAACATTTTTCATATTTATAAGGCCATATTTTGAATACAAAACCAATAAAAAACACTCTTATTCTACGTCGGTAACTTGTTTTTTTTTATGCTTACCGACAGATAATAATGTAACGATTTAATTTTTTAATCACCCCACTCTCTCAATAATTAACTATACATCAATATATTAACCCCAATGCAACTTAAACTATCCTACTTCTTTAGAATACTCTTTGCAAAGATAATACATTTTTTGAAACTACAAAATCCACTTTGTGTTTTTGACGTATTTCACTTTGTGTTTTTGCGGTATTTCATTGAGTGTTTTTGTGGTATTTCATTTCATATTTTGTACTAAATTACAAAAGTAGACATTTCTTATATCTAACAAACTACAAAGATACAAGTTTTTATTTTTTTCTATTATTCCGTTCCTACTTTTTTATTAACAACAGCATACTGCAAGCTACCTTCACCGAAGAAAACAGCCATCTTTACACCATCCACTTGCAAAGTGAGTGCAAACCGAGAGTAATCAAAAATTTATTTTAGATTACCGAGGTGCAGCCTCACTTCGTAATTTTAAATTACAATGTGAGTGCAAACCGAACGCAAACCAAATTTATTTGAGTTTGCTGAGGTGCAGCCTCACTTCGTAAATTTAATTTACAATGTGAGTGCAAACCGAGAGTAATCAAAATTTATTTTAGATTACCGAGGTGCAGCCTCACTTCGTAATTTTAAATTACAATGTGAGTGCAAATAAATACCCAACTTTGCAATTGCAAAGTTGCAAAGTTCAGAGAAACCACTGATTATCAAAAGAAAAGAGCTTTTACTACACAAACAACACAAATAAACTTTCCTTAGATAACTCAAATAATATCAACGGATTAAGCCAACTTTGCAACTTTGTAATGTTGGTGCAAGCTGAGTGCAGAATAAAAATTTATTTTTTATTATGCCGAGGCGCCGCCCAACTTCGCATGTTATTGCAACCCTTATTTTCACAAAGTCGGCGTGTTTTTTCTGAAAAAATAGACATTCTTCCTAGATTTATTTACACCCCAAAATGCCTCTCAACGCCTAAAGACTGTTGCAAAGTTCCCAATATTCCCCCTCTACCTCAAAAATGACGTAAAATTTTTTAAATTTTTTATTGCTTATTTTCAATAATATACAAACGATTTTAAAAATTCTTTTTCAAAATAGCCGAGAAAACCGTCAACGCGCTTTTGCGATGTTGTATATTTGCACCGTTAAAACACAACAAAATAATTTACGAATAATTAATGAAAATTTACGTTAAACTCTAACATCTAAAATCTATTTTTTATGAGAACTAAAACCATCTCTAATTTTGCTTTTGAGGTCAAAGATCAATTGCCTCAAATTCTTCAATCTGTAGTAAACCACTCTGCTTCGCCTGCCGAAGCAGATATGATGCTTATGGGCACAATCACTACCCTATCCGCCACACTACCTAACATCTATGGCATCTACAACCAAAACACTATCTTCCCTAATCTCTATCTCTTTGTCAATGCTAAAGCTTCGGCTGGTAAGGGTCGCCTCAAAATGTGCAAAAGTCTTATTAAACCTATCGTCCAAGAGCAACAAACCACATCTAATGCGCAATCACTTCTTCTCCCTGCCAACAGTAGTGCAACGGCAATCTATCAACAACTTGCTCTTAACAATGGACATGGACTCATTTTCGAAACTGAAGCTGATACTCTGAATATTGCAATGCGCAATGGTTTTGGCAATTTCTCGGATGGTCTGCGCAAAGCATTCCATCACGAATCTATCAGCTATCTCCGCCGCAAAGAGAACGAACGCATTGATATCAACGAACCGCACCTTTCAATCGTGCTCTCTGGCACGCCTAAACAGTGCCGTAAACTAATTCCTAGTGCCGAAAATGGTCTTTTCTCGCGTTTTGCTATCTTGCACCTTGAATCAAACAATTCGTGGAACGATGTTTTCTGCAAAAATAATGAGTCAAATGCTCTTGCCTACTCGCTACTTGCCAATCGCATCTATGAACTATACAAACGCCTCCGTTGCACTGAAAAACCGATTGAATTTAAGTTTACTGACAAACAAAAAACTCTTTTTAATCAACATTTCAACGGCATACAGCAATCGCTTATAGAAGACAATAATTTCACTGCTTCGATTCGCCGCATGGGGCTTATCACCTATCGCATTGCAATGATTCTCAGCGCTCTTCGTCTTGAAAATTGCAATATGCTACCATCAACAATCCAATGCACTAACAAAATATTCGAGGCTGCAATCACCATATCAAAATCGCTATTGCAACATGCTATGTTATTCTACTCATCGCTACCCGAAGGCGAAGAGGCAACAAAACAGCATACTCAAAAAGAAGAACAAAAAAGAACCCTTCTGCAAATGATGCCTTCGCAATTCTCACGCAAGGAACTGGTCAATATCGGTCAAACATTGAACATCAGCATTCGCACTGCCGACACCTACCTACGCGAGTTTATTGCCTCGCAACAGGTTGAAAACATCGCATATGGCACTTTCCGCAAAATCGAAATCCAAAACCTATCTGCATAATGAAAAAGAGGCTATGCCAAAATGAAATTTTTGGCATAGCCTCTTTTAGATGTGTTAGAATTCTTGCGATAAGCGAAAGCAAAATAAGTTTTACTTATTTTGATGAGCAAAGCAAGAATCTAAAGAATGCCTAAAGTGCAAGGCATTGAAATTTAAGCTGAAAGGAGTGTACTGAAGTACATGACTGAAGCTTAATATTGAAAACAATGCAGCAATTTAGGTATTATGACACATCGTCTTCATACGAGAAGTATAATGCTATAAGATTACACAGTTTGTTCGATGTTCCAAACGAAGGCGCGGACACCGATTTCGCGATTACGAAGGTCGAGTTTGCGCACAGCAGAAAGCAATGTTGCAACATGCTCGTCTGGCACTACTGTAATCACTGCCGAGTTCATCTCTGGCCATGTGTGAGTTCCACGACGTGGTTCGCCTGTGTTAGATCCACGACCTTGAACTTGTTCGAAGAACGTAAAACCACGAATACCCAATTCGTCGAGCATATACTCTACACGCTCGGTATTGGCTTGATTGAATATGATTAATACTGATTTCATTTTAATAAGGAATTAGGAATAAGGAGTGAGGAGTTATTACTCCTCTCTACCTTTTATTCCATAGTTTTTTACTATTTCAACAATCAACAATGAAATACTAATTGTTAATTATTAATTATTAATTGTTAATTTTCTTCTGGCACATCGTTTTCGTCGATTTGCATGAAGATAAAGTTTTTGCGGTTTTCAGCTTCTTTGTTGCGATCGCCGTGACGGCTAGTGATTGCATAAAGGATTGGCACAATAACCAAAGTTACGATTGTTGACACCAAAAGACCACCGATTACGACAATACCAAGTGGTTGCCACATCTCTGAACCTTCTGACTGACTCAATGCCATTGGCACCATACCAAGAATTGTTGTAAATGCAGTCATCAACACAGGACGAAGACGAGATTGACCAGAGAGAGCAATTGCTTCGTTGAGTTCATATCCACGCTCACGCATAAGGTTGATATAGTCGACAAGCACGATACCATTCTTCACTACGATACCAATCAACAATATGACACCAAGAGCACCAATCATATCAAGAGATACACCTGTAATAAACAATGCCCAGATAACACCAGGAATAGCCATTACTGCAGCCGACATGATGATAAGCGGTTTCATAAAGTCTTCGAACTGAGATGCCATAACGATATACACGAGCAATACAATCAAAGCAAGCAACATACCCATATCAGCAAATGTTTCTTGTTGGTCTTCGTAAGTACCACCCACATTAACGTTAACACCTACAGGAATATCGGTCTGGTCGATAACAGCTTGGATAGATGCTGCCAATTCGCCAAGAGAAACACCTTCTGGAGTAACAGAAACAGTTACGATACGTTGACGAGATTTGCGTTTGATTTCAGGTGGGCACCAATACTCTTCGACCTCTGCCAATTCGCGAAGTTTCACGCGTTGACCCATAGCATCTACGAGAGTAAAGTCCTCGATGTCAGTCATACTGTCGCGATGTTTTTCAGCAAGACGCACGATGATATCGTACTCTTCGCCATCCTCTTTCAAATAACCTGCAGTGAAACCATTTACACGGTTACGAACATACATAGATACAGCCGATGTGCTGAGTCCGTGACGTGCAAGTTTTTCTTTGTCGAAGATGATTTGAAGCTCGGCACGGTCTTCTTCACGGTCGATATCGATGTCGCGAGCGCCAGGGATTTCTTTGAATTTATTTTTGAACTCTTCAGCCAAGAGGTTGGTTTTGTTGAAGTCGTAACCATAGATTTCGACAGCGACATTGTTGCCACCGCCACCACCCATACCACCTGAAGTTGATACGGTGTAGTTAATTACCTCTGGTGTTTCGTTCAAAATACCACGGATAGATTCGGCAATTTGCCAAATAGTACGTTCACGTTCCCATTTTTTAGGGCAACGTACGGTCATTGTAATCTTATTGTTTGTAGAAGAAGAGAACAATGCACCGATACCACCATCATCGTCAGAACCTACAGATGAAGATATCAAAAGGATTTCAGGTGCAACTTCACGCATTTGTGCTTCGAGTTGACGAGCCATTTTCATTGACTCTTCTACACGAGTACCACGTTGAAGTTCGATAGTAAGACTCATACGGCCATTGTCTTGTTGAGCCATAAAGTCGGTACCGATTTTACCAGTAAAAGCAGGTATCAACGATACTCCAAAGAATGCTACAATTGCAAGGATAGTAACAGTTTTGTGAGCCAAGCACCAACGGAGGATGTTAGCATACACAACATCGACTTTGTCGAGGAAACCAACGACATATTTTTGATACCAACCTTTGTGTTGTTCTTCTTTAATAAGGTGACCTTTTTCGTCAACTTTCACTTGACGAGCTTTCAAAAGTTTAGAGCAAAGCATAGGTGTGAGCGAGATAGCCACGATTGTTGACACCGAACAAACGATTGTTACAATCCAACCCAACTCTTTGAACAAGATACCAGCTTGACCACCTACCATTGTCAATGGCACAAATACCGCCACGATAACGAGTGTTGTTGCGATAACCGACACCCACACCTCGTTAGTTGCATAGATAGAAGCCTCGCGAGGATTAGAACCACGCTCGATGTGTTTTGTAATATTTTCCAATACCACAATGGCATCGTCCACCACCATACCGATTGCCACGTTGAGCGAACAGAGCGAGATGATGTTCAACGAACTATCGATCAATAACAAATAGATGAATGCTACGAGCAACGAGATAGGAATTGTAACAGAAATAATCAACGCTGCACGCCATTTACCGAGGAAGAACAATACCACCAACACCACGAATAACAACGCATAACCTACAGATTCAATCAAACCATCGATTGCATTTTCAATTTCGGTAGATGAGTCGTAGATATTTTGGATTTGGATATCAGGAGGCAAAGTTTTTTGGATACGAGCCAACTCTTCGCGCACATCTTCAGCAATTTGCACTGTGTTGGCACCCGATTGTTTCATTACGATAAGACGCACACCATCGCGACCATTGATTTTCTCGTCGAGAGTTACGTCTTTGATAGTATCACGCACCTCTGCCAAATCGCGCACATAGACTTGTTTGCCTGTTGGAGTTGTAGTTACTACAATACCATTCATTTCGCTACTTTCGACATACTCACTTTGCACACGAAGTTGGTATTGCTCTTTACCCATTTTCACCGAACCAGACGCCAAGTTGAGGTTGTTAGCACTAACGGCATTACCTACTTGCTCAACAGAAAGACCGTATGCATCGAGTTTTTGTGGGTCGAGGTCGATATAAACATAACGTTTTGGAGCGCCACCTAATGACAAGTTACCGATACCATCGATACGGTTCAACACGTTGATAACTTGGTCGTCGAGGATTTTTTCCAAACCAGGATAGCTTTCATCTGCCGTAATGGCATATTGCATGATAGGCATTGACGAAGTATTAAATTTGAAAATCAACGGACGGCTTACGCCATCAGGCAAGTTGTCGTACACCATATCGATAGACGAACGGATGTCGTTTACCGCCTCGTCGAGGTCGTAACCCCATTCGAATTCGAGAGTAACAAGCGAAAGGTTGTCTTTACTTGTTGACATAATCTCTTTCAAACCTTCAACTGAGTTAAGGCTATTTTCGAGCAACTTACTCACGTTGGTTTCAATCTCCGAACTGTTG
>JAZQRP010000007.1:0-9279 GCA_045629685.1 Candidatus Aphodosoma sp.
CGTCAAGCCGGACCAAAAGCAAAAGGTGCTTTTGTTACATACGATTTGAAAAATATTTCAACTGATAGCTCGTTCCTTGAGATGCTCGACGTACTCAATGAACAACTTGTAGCTAATCGTCAAGAGCCTATCGCATTTGACCACGACTGTCGTGAAGGTATTTGCGGTATGTGTTCACTCTATATCAATGGTCACCCACACGGACCAGACTCTGCTGTTACAACTTGCCAACTTCACATGCGTAAATTCAAAGATGGCGAAACTATTACAGTAGAACCATGGCGTTCACACGCATTCCCTGTAATCAAAGACTTGGTAGTTGACCGTCGTGCATACGATAAAATCATGCAAGCAGGTGGTTATGTATCAGTAAATACAGGTGGTGTACCTGATGCTAATGCAATTCCAATCAGCAAAATCGCTGCTGACGAAGCTATGGATGCTGCTTCATGTATCGGTTGTGGTGCTTGTGCTGCTGCTTGTAAAAACGGTTCAGCTATGCTTTTCGTAGCTGCTAAAGTTAGCCAACTCGCACTTCTTCCACAAGGTAAAGTTGAGGCTGCTCGTCGTGCTAAAGCTATGCTTGGCAAAATGGACGAACTTGGTTTCGGTAACTGTACTAACACAGGTGCTTGTGCTGCTGAGTGTCCTAAATCAGTTTCTCTTGCACACATCGCTCGCCTCAACCGTGAGTTTATTTGTGCTAAACTTGGTGACTAATTATTTAGTTTTTTATAATAAAAAGGCAATCCATAACGGATTGCCTTTTTTGTTCATAGTTATTACTAAAAATATATTTTTGTTACTTTTTAAAATTTATTTTAATGTGAGTTCGATATAACTTTTATCTCACATGGAACGCACGAATGACACGAAATTATTTTTTCGCTACGCTCAAGAAATTGTCTGCGTTCGGTATAGTCCAAGCAAGCTTGACTCTGCCCTCACTTATTGCAAGAATTCGCTCTACTGATGATACAGATGCCACACGGCTTTTATATCGAACTGACGTTATTTTAGGGATACAAAAAATAGGATTGACCATTGGTCAATCCTATTTTTTCTGTATCATTTGAAATTATTGAATAGAACCAGAGTCATCAGCAAAGTTGAGAGTAATAACTTGACCAGCAGTTACAGGAACTGCAGCTTGGTCGCCACCATTACCACGATATTCGATTTTGCCTTCGAATACGTTGAATTCGCGAGTCCACCAGTCGGAAGTAGCAGCTGTAGATTCAGCATACATACGGAGGTTACCATCAGCAGGAATTGTCATAGTAAGAGATTTACCATCTTCGCTTACAGCAAATTTAGCATTTTCCATTTTATCATCCCAAGCACCGAAGCTGTCACCGATACCATAAACAGTAGCAGGTTCGATAGTAAGTTTTTTGTCAGTAAGGTTAACATAAACCATGTAAAGACCATCAGCAGGAACGAAGCAGCTACCGTCAGCTACTGTGAAACCAGCATCTTCACCAAGGTTAGTGAAGTCGCCATTCCATTCTTTTTTAGAACAGAATTTGAAGCCGTAACCAGCATTGAAATATTTGATTGTCCAGAATTCGCCAGGCTTACTATGTACAGGAGTCAAAGAAACTACACCAGCAGAAGCCCAATCCCAGCTACCGAAATCAGCACCGATCATGTACATTTCTGTAGGAGTTGGGTCTTTTTCAATTAATGTAACTTCATATTGGTAACTATTAGCAATATCACCAGGAGTAAGAGTATAAGTCAAAGTGATATTATAAATACCAGCGTCAGTAACTCTGATGTTTTCGCCTTGAGGGAGACAAGTGTAAGCTTTTATATAACGAGGATCCCAATGATCTACATCATCTGCAAGAGCATTCAATTCGATTTTCCAACCACCGTAAGAAA
The DNA here is from genome assembly GCA_045629685.1 of Candidatus Aphodosoma sp. GTDB lineage: Bacteria > Bacteroidota > Bacteroidia > Bacteroidales > Paludibacteraceae > Aphodosoma. The sequence continues at coordinate 1,888 of JAZQRP010000007.1, forward strand.
ATTTGAATTCTCCGTCAGCATCTAAATGTTGACCTTCCCAAGTGTAAGTCATAGTAGTTTTGTTGAATTCAGAGCGAGTACCAGTTGTGAAGCCCCAACCGTTCATACCACCACGAACACCCCATTCAACTGGAGCAACGAGGATAAGTTTGTCTTCCAAAGAACCATCCAAGTTCAAATCGAGAACGATATGGTAAAGACCATCAGTAGGAACTTGCATAGTAGAGTATTCTATCATTTTACCACGTTGAATAGTAATTTCTGGTTGATCGTAACCATACAAAGCAACTTCTGTTAATTCAGCACCATAAACTGTATGCGTACCGTCATTATTAACAACTAATATTTGAAATGGCTTACCTGCTTCAAGAGCAATATATTTTTCATACATACCATCACGAATAGTGTTACTATTTTCGTTTATGCCATCAGCCATTAGATAATTAGAGAAATCATAAACAGAATAAAGCATATCTTCCTCAACAACATAAACACCTTCATCTACATAAGCAACTCTAACGACAAAAGTGGCAGTTAATTCTTCATTAGCTTTGACTTTAATTGTGACATTTGCAGTACCAGCAGATAGACCTTTCATTACGCCATCTTCGATAGATACCACATTTTCATCAGAAGATATAAACTCTGCATCAAAAATACCATTGGCATATTCAGGAGTCAAAGTATATGAAATCTTTTGTGTTTCACCTGACAATAAAAAGATTGAATCTTCTTCGATTTCCAAGTTGTATGTAACATTAGGGCAATCGACAGCGGTGGCGGTGGCTTTTTTTGCGCCTATTTGTTTTAATTGATAACATGTATTCTCTCGAATACCTGTTATTTCTTCTGTTTGATTTACATCACCATTCCAACCCCAACCATTTTTGAAGATTACGTTTAATTCTTCGCAATGAGCTGTAATTACCCACCAATCGCCATCGCGAGTTGCACGCACTTCACGACCTTCTTCATCAGTAGCCCATACCCATGCTGTGACATCATCCCATGAAGATGGGACTTTAGCCTTTACTATGATATATTCAGATTCAGTTGGTGTATCTGGATTATCAGGAGATTGCCACTTATAAAATGTAATACTATCAACATTATTTTCTTCTAATTCGAAAATAATTTGACCATTGCGCCAAACGATGAATTGAGCGGTCAATAAAGAGCAAAGACTCAATACAATAAGTGTAAATAATGACTTTTTCATAACTTATTATTTTTTAATGAATTTAACTACGTTAGTGTTTGATTGAAGGAGATATGAGCCTACGGCTATATCGTCAACATTGATTTGCAAAAGTTCGTCTTCAACTGTTTGAGTTTTGACGAGAGTACCATCTAAAGTGTAGATACGCACTACGTCACCTCTGTTTAATCCTTGAACAAATAGAGCATCCATTGTTGGATTAGGGTAAACGACCATTGTGACGTCGGAAGCATTTTCTGTAAGCGTTTCATTGTCATCAACAAATGAAATTTTACGCACATTCTCAATCTTTTTACTTGCTATCTCTTCTCCGGAATAGTCGAGAAAATAGATATACTTCGAAGTAAATTCGATTGTAGCAATTTGTTTTAATTTCAATTCTTGTTGTTCAGCTGAAAAATATTCGATAACGATATAGTCCTTTGCCGACAAAATTATTGAAGAAAAACAAAAAGTAACTAATAATGTAAATAATTTCTTCATAATTATATTATTTTAAAAATTGTTATATGAGCAGTTTATTAGGAAAAGATATTTTATATTAAATTGAACTAATAAAATTTGTATTTTATGTGCAAAGGTAGGAATTATTTTCAAGATAAGCAAGAGAGGAGTGGTGTTTGTGGAAATATTTTTGCAGATATGGTTATAGTATGTTTATAGTATATTTATAGTATGTTTATAGTATATTTATACTATATTTATAATATGTTGTAGATAGGGGGAAATATTGGTTGATTGATTTTGTGAAAAAAATGCTTGTTTTTTTCGTTTTTTTATGTTACCTTTGTGGCGATAAATTAGTTTTAACTATTTAATAATAATTTTATTATGAAACGTTTGTTTTTTATTAGTTGCTTGATATTTATGGTTATAAACGTTATGGCATATCAACCGATGTTGGTTGATGGGTATAGTTGGAATGTGGTGCATTCGGGAGATGGTGGTATTCCGACACAAAGACTATATGGCACGAATAAAGAAATAATAAAAGGAGATTCGATTATCAATGGTATTGCATATAAAAAACTTTGGGAGGCAGAGGATTGTGACTTAGAAAAAACAAAGTTGTTGGCTCTAATTAGAGAAGACGTTGAAAAACAAAAAGTTTATGCTTATAATAAGGGTGCAGAGGTGCTACTATATGATTTAGGGGCAGAAATCGGCGATACTATAGAGGTGTTGAATTGGTTGTATCAAATAAAATATTTAGACTCAATTAATGTTCAAGATAAAGAATATTATTTTTCTTATTTAGTTGTTGATTCTATAGATTATATTGAAGATGAAAGATACGGAAGTTTAAAGAGAGTGAGTTACCATAAGGCAGGATGGGAACACCGTAGAGTTACTATTTATGAGCGCTATGGAGATGTGACTGGATGGACGACAAGTAGTCATGCAGACATTGATGGTATGGGTCCAGGTCATGTGATTTGTGCTTTTGATGAAAATGATGAGTTGGTTTTCAAGCGTGAATATACGATTGAAGGATATGACGATGCGGAAGATTGTTATGTTGAAGCAGAGATTGGAACAAATGTTGATATTATAGAGAAAGAAGCAAGGATTTATTATAATTCGCAGGATAAAATTTTATGTGTTGATTTTGAGGAAGATGAAAGTATTGAAGTTTATGATGCTATGGGTAAAAGGGTTATGAGGGAAGAAGTTGACTTGGGTTGTAAATCAGTTAGTTGTAATTTGAATGCAGGTGTTTATATAGTAAAGGCTAAAAATAGTAATAGGCATGCGAAAATAGTTGTAAAATAGATAAATGCATAAAATAACAACACAGACAGGCATCTGATTGGGGTGTCTGTCTGTTTTAGTTTTTTTTAATAAAATAGGTGGTATATCGGCTTGGATATTCTAATATTTTTTAGTATCTTTGCATGTTATATTACACTTGAAATAAAATTAATTAATAACATGATAAATAGGCAGTTATTTTGTTGTAATACTGTCGTTTAACACTTAGTATTGGAAATATGAATAAAGCACTTTTGATGATTCTCGATGGATGGGGAATCGGTAATGGAACAAAATCTGACGTAATTGCACAAATGCCAACACCTTATTGGGACTCTTTGTTGGCTAAATATCCTCATTCACAACTACAAGCATCGGGCGAATATGTAGGTTTGCCAGATGGACAAATGGGTAACTCTGAAGTAGGTCACTTGAATATTGGAGCCGGACGCATTGTGTATCAAGACTTAGTGAAAATCAATCGCGCTTGTGCCGACAACTCTATTCTTGAAAATAAAGCTATTAAAAAGGCGTTTGAGTTTGCTAAAGCAAATGGTGGCGATGTTCACTTTATGGGTTTGACTTCGGATGGTGGTGTACACTCTTCTTTGGTGCATTTGTTTAAATTATGCGATATTGCAAAACATTATGGTTTGGCTAACCACTATGTTCACTGTTTTATGGATGGTCGCGACACTGACCCTCGTTCAGGTAAAGGTTTTATTGCTCAATTGGAAGAGCATTTGGCTACTACAGGAGGTAAGATAGCTTCTATCATCGGTCGCTACTATGCTATGGACCGCGACAAACGTTGGGAGCGCGTGAAAATTGCTTACGATTTGTTGGTGAATGGCGTGGGTGAGGCTACAACAAACACTGTTGATGCAGTACAAAAATCATACGACAATGAGGTGACTGATGAGTTTATCAAACCTATCGTGCATGTAGATGGCGAAGGACGACCTGTGGCTACAATTAAAGACGGCGACGTGGTGATTTTCTTCAACTATCGCAACGACCGTGCAAAAGAGTTGACTCAAGTGTTGACTCAAAAAGATATGCCAGAAGAGGGAATGAAAACATTGAAGTTGGACTACTACTGTATGACTCCATACGATGCTTCGTTTACAGGCGTAAATATTATTTTCGACAAAGAGAATGTGGAAAATACGTTGGGCGAAGTGGTGTCGAAAACTGGTGCTCGTCAGTTGCACATTGCTGAGACTGAAAAATATGCTCACGTGACATTCTTCTTGAATGGTGGTCGTGAAACTCCATACGAAAACGAAGACCGTATTTTGATTAACTCGCCTAAAGTGGCTACATACGACTTGCAACCAGAGATGTCGGCATTTGAAGTGGCAGATGCACTCTCGGCAGAATTAGCAAAAGAGACTTACGATTTGGCTATCGTAAACTTTGCAAATGGCGATATGGTTGGTCACACTGGTGTATATGAAGCAATTGAAAAAGCAGTGGTTACAATTGATAAATGCGTAGAACAAGTGGTGGAAACTGCTCGCAAACACGGATATCAAACTATCATCATTGCAGACCACGGTAATGCCGACAATGCAATGAATGCAGATGGTTCGGCAAATACAGCACACTCGTTGAACCCAGTGCCATTTGTATTCGTATCAGACACATACAAAGGCGAAGTGAAAGATGGTATTTTGGCAGATGTGGCACCATCGATATTGAAAGTGATGGGCATTGAAGCTCCAGCCGATATGACAGGAAGTTCGTTAATTGAGAATTGAGAGTTGAGAATTTACTACTCATTTTAGAAATAGAAATACCCAAGAGTATCTTGGTTGATGCTCTTGGGACAAAGACAAAAAAATAAAAAACTAATATAGAACTATGAAAAAATTAATTATTGTAGCAATGGCTCTTATTGGAGCAATGCAAATGTCAGCTCAAGAAGATGTGTTGATGACAATCAACGGAGAACCTATAACTAAAGCTGAGTTTGAATATATTTATAACAAAAATAATAGCGATAATGCTATTGATAAAAAGGCATTGGATGAATATGTTGAATTGTTTGTAAACTTCAAACTCAAAGTAGCCGAGGCTAAAGCACAAGGATTTGATACATTAAAAACATTCAAACGCGAGTTAAATGGTTATCGTAAACAATTGGCTAAACCATATTTGACCGATACAGAACTTGAAGAAGCTCTATATCAAGAGGCATATAGTCACTTTAGTCAAGATTGTGAAGTGAGTCATATCTTGATTAGAACAGAAGGAGAAGATACATTAGTAGGTTATAATAGGGCTATTGATGTGATTAAACGATTGAATGCAGGTGAAGATTTTGGTAAAGTTGCAGATGAAACCTCAGATGATCAATCGGTTGCGCGTAATCATGGATATTTGGGATGGTTCACAGCATTGCAATTAGTATGGCCATTTGAAAAAGCTATGTATGAATTGCCATTAAATGAAATTTCAACTCCTATCAAATCAAATTATGGCTACCATGTAATAAAAGTGCATAATCGCCGTGCAGCATGGGGACAAGTAAATGCTCGTCATATTATGAAAATGAGCAATGAGCGTATGACACAAGATATGCAAGCAAAAAAATACCAAGAAATTATAGAAATCAAAAAACGTCTTGATGCAGGAGAAGATTTTGCTACATTGGCAATGGAATTGAGTGATGATAAAGCTTCGGCTCAAAAAGGTGGAGACTTGGGCTGGTTTGGTATAGGTCGTATGGTTAGAGAGTTTGAAGGAGCGGCATTCGCATTGGATTCAGGTGAAACATCAGGAATCATAAAGACGCAATTTGGATACCATATTATCAATTTAAAAGAAAAACGAGGAGTTGAGTCTTTTGAAAAGAAAAAAGCTGAAATTCAACGTATGATGCAATATGATGATCGTGGTACTGCAGCAAAAACGTCATTTGTGAATAAATTGAAAAAAGAATACAATTTCCAAATAAATGATAGCGAAATAGCAAAAGCAAAAGCTCTTGTTGCTGAATGTGTAGATAATGACTCGTTGCTAAAAGTGAAAGGTGCGGAAATGGATGGTATTTTTATGACTTTTGCAGATCAAGAAATACCGACAAGTGAATTGATTGCATATTGTGCTACTACAAAAATGATGGGTGGCGACATTGAAGGCAAAGTAGCACAGATTGCAGAGATGAAACTTATGCAATATGAAGATTCGCAATTGGAAAATAAATATACTGATTTTGCAAACTTAATGCAAGAGTATCATGATGGTATTTTGTTGTTTGAGGTATCAAACAAAGAGGTTTGGGAAAAAGCAATAAAAGACGTTGATGGGTTAAATGAGTTTTTTAAGAAAAACAAGAAAAATTATACATGGTCAGAGCCACGTTATAAAGGTTTTGTTGTGAGATGTAAAGACGATGCAACTGCACAACAATTGAAAAAGACAATCAAAAAAATGAATCCAGACTCTGTTGCAAATTATATTCGCAAACAAGTAAATAATGATTCTGTTACATTTGCATCAGTTGAACGCGGATTATGGAAACAAGGCGAGAATAGTTACGTTGATTTGACTGAATTCAAGGTGTCTAATGCAGAAGTTACAGTTGATGGAGAGTTGCCAATTACAATAGTAGTTGGTAAAATGTTGAAAAAGCCAGAAAGTTATACTGATGTACGTGGTACAATTACAGCAGATTATCAAAATTATCTTGAAAAGAGATGGATTGAAAACCTTCGCAATAAATATATTGTAGAAATCAATCAAGAAGTATTAAATTCGCTTAGATAAAATTGAAATATACAATGAAAAATATATTATTTTACATTGTGAATTTTGCATTGTGCATTGCCTTCACCTCATGCTCTTATATAGAACAATATATAAAAGAGCGTGGGAGTGAGGGCGTTATTGCTATAATAGGCGATAATTATTTGTATAAAGATGAGATAAAAGACATTGTGCCACAAGGTACTAATAGTGAGGATAGTGCATTGATAGTTGAAGCCTATATACGTAGATGGGCTACGAACATTTTAATTTTAGATAATGCGAAGCGCAATATTTCTAATCAAGCAGAAATAAATAAGATGGTTGAAAATTATCGTCGTACGCTGACAATTCATTACTATAAACAAGATATGGTAAATGAAAAAGTAAAAATGCCAACTGACGAAGAAGCTATCAATTTTTATAACAATAATAAAGAACTATTTTTATTAGATCAACCAGTTGTTAAAGGAGCTCTTATAAAAATACCAAATAATGTTAAATCAGAAACGATAGAACGAAAATTCAAAGATATAAATGGTAATATAGAAGAGATTGAAAAGTATGCTCTGCAATATGCAAAAGATTACGCTCTATTTACCGAATATTGGAAGCCATTGAATGAAGTTATAGATATTGAAAAATCAAATTTAACATTATTTGGTATT
>JAZQRP010000008.1:0-4881 GCA_045629685.1 Candidatus Aphodosoma sp.
GCAGCACGTTTTTCTGTATTGATTTTAGCCAAGAAGTTGCAAGTTACATCTTCTGGCAATTTGCTCATAATGTGTACCGGAAGGTTGTTTTCGCGTTTTGTATCACGGATTTCTACTCCGTTGCCATCTTCGGTAATCAACCAACCTGAGTCGCCCACTTGACCACCCATTTCGGCATAGAAAGGAGTGCAAGAGAGAACCACTTGATAGTACTCTTTATTCTTTTGAACAAGACGACGATAACGAAGAATTTGAGTGTCGCATTGAGTTTGGTCGTAGCCAACGAACTCGATATCGCCTTCGCGCACCACTACCCAGTCGCCAGTTTCAACAGCAGCGGCATTACGTGCACGGTCTTTTTGTTTTTGCATTTCGGCATTGAAGTCGTCGATATTGAGTGTAAGAGCGTTCTCTTTGAGAATCAATTCAGTAAGGTCGAGAGGGAATCCGTAAGTGTCATACAAAGTGAAGGCATCGACACCACTGATTTCGGTTTTACCTGCCGCTTTAGTTTCAGCCATCACACGGTCGAGAAGACGGATACCAGTTTCGAGTGTGCGGAGGAATGAATCTTCTTCCTCTTTAATAACTTTCTCGATAAGAGTTTGTTGTGCGCCAAGTTCAGGATAAGCCTCGCCCATATTGTCGATAAGAGCAGGGATGAGACGATACATAGACGCTTGGCGTTGACCGAGGAATGTGTAGCCATAACGCACTGCACGACGAAGGATACGACGAATTACGTAACCTGCTTTTGCGTTAGATGGCAATTGACCATCGGTGATAGCAAATGCGATAGTACGAATGTGGTCAGCCACTACGCGCATAGCCACATCTACTTTTGCATCTTTAGCATACTCAGTGCCACAGATTTCGCCTACGGCTTTCAACAATGGTTGGAACACGTCAGTGTCGTAGTTAGAAGTTTTGCCTTGCACAGCCACGCAAAGACGCTCAAAGCCCATACCAGTGTCGATTACTTTGTTAGGAAGTGGTTCGAGCGAACCATCTGCTTTGCGATTGTATTGCATGAACACGTTGTTCCAAATCTCAATCACTTGTGGGTGGTCGCCATTCACGAGGTCGCGACCATTGACTTGAGCGCGCTCAGCATCAGAACGCAAGTCGATATGGATTTCCGAGCAAGGACCACAAGGACCTGTGTCGCCCATTTCCCAGAAATTGTCTTTCTTGTTACCGTTGATGATGCGGTCTTCTGCAATATATTTAGCCCAGATTTCAGCTGCTTCGTTATCGCGATCGAGGCCTTCGGCTGCAGAACCTTCGAATACTGTCACATAAAGACGGTCTTTGTCCAATTTGAGCACTTCGGTAAGGTATTCCCAAGCCCAAGCAATAGCTTCAGCTTTGAAATAATCGCCAAACGACCAGTTACCCAACATCTCAAACATAGTGTGGTGGTAAGTGTCATGACCAACCTCTTCCAAGTCGTTGTGTTTACCACTCACGCGCAAACATTTTTGCGAGTCAGCCACACGTGGATATTTGATAGGGTCGTTACCCAAGATGATGTTTTTGAACTGGTTCATACCAGCGTTAGTAAACATCAATGTAGGGTCACCTTTGATGACCATAGGTGCTGAAGGAACGATTTTATGGCCTTTAGAAGCAAAAAAATCGAGGAACGATTTACGAATTTCTTTTGATGTCATAATATATTTAGACTTTTAGTAGCGAGTAACGAGACTTATACTCGGCTTCGCTTCGTTTTTATTTATATTTCAGTACAATATGCACGACTAACTTGTCGGCACAATCAATTTGCAAAGTTACAAAAATTTATTGAATTATACAATAAATAAATTAAGATATAATATACTAAATCAATAAACCAAAAACATAAAAATCTATTAATTACTACGATCTTTTTGATTACATACATGGCATACCTACCGTGCACTAAAAAGACGATGTGTCATAATACCTAAATTGCTGCGTTGTTCTCAATATTAAGCTTCAGTCATGTACTTCAGTACACTCCTTTCAGCTTAAATTTCAACGCCTTGCACTTTAGGCATTCTAACACATCTAAAAGAGGCTGTGCCAAAAATTTCATTTTGACACAGCCTCTTTTTTACAAATGTATTCTTTTATTAGAATATATCTTTTATCATAATAGTTGGTGTACGGTCTGGGCCTACACTAACTACTGCGATTTCTGTATTTGTCAATTCTTCGATTTTACGGAGATATGCCTTAGCTGCTGCTGGAAGTGCATCGAAGTCGCGAACGTCTTCAATCTCTTCTTTCCAACCTTCCATTTCGATATAGATTGGATTGCAACGCTCCAACGCGCTAAGTGTTGCAGGTACGTAATCAATCACTTTACCATCGAGCTCGTAGCCAGTACAGATTTTCAATGTTTCAACGCCTGTGAGCACGTCAAACAACATAATGCTCAAATAGTTAATACCTGAAATACGGCAAGCGTGACGAAGTCCTACTGCATCAAGATAACCCACACGACGAGGACGACCTGTAACAGTGCCATACTCGTGACCGCGCTCGCGAATGTAGTCAGCCAATTCGCCTTCCAATTCTGTAGGGAACGGACCTGCACCTACGCGTGTTGTATAGGCTTTACAGATACCGAGTGCACGATTGATGTAGCGTGGAGCTACACCTGCGCCTAGAGGTACGCTTGCTGCTGTTGGCGATGATGATGTCACGAATGGATATGTACCGTTTTCGATACAAAGCATCACACCTTGAGCTCCTTCGAACAACACTTTTTTGCCCTCTTCGATCTCTTTATTCAAAAGGATTGATGTGTCGCAGATATATGGACGGAGTACTTCGCCATAGGCAAGGAATTCTTTGTAGAGGGTATCAAAATCCATCTCTTCGAGACCTAAAGCACGAAGCTCTACATTCTTTTGTGTGAGCGCATCACGGAGGCGTTCTGCAAAATATTCAGGGTCAATAAGGTCGCCAATACGGATGCCTACACGGCTATATTTATCGCAATAAGCAGGACCAATACCTTTTTTAGTAGTACCGATTTGTTTCCCACCTTTCAATGCTTCATACGCACCATCAAGAGCAATGTGATATGGCATAATAACCGCTGCACGGTCAGAGATGAAGAGTTGGAAATCTGTGATTCCACGTTGTTTCAATCCCTCCAATTCGGCGATAGTAGCCTTTGGATTGATAACCATACCATTGGCCATTACGTTCTTGATATGTGGATTGAAAACACCAGATGGAATTGATTGGAGGGCATATTTATTACCTCCAAATGTGATGGTGTGACCAGCATTGTTACCGCCTTGGTAGCGCACTACAACATCGGCTTTCTGACCAAGATAGTCTGTCATTTTACCTTTGCCTTCATCGCCCCATTGCACACCAACAACGACTAATGTATTATTTATTTCTTGCATTGTTTATATATAGATTTTTAGTAACTAGTAGCGAGTAGTGAGATTTACTCAGCTGCGCTTCGTTATATTTTTTATTACTCACCTTGTCTAAGGTTCGTGATACCCTCTTAGGCATTATTACTCACCTTATCTAAGGTTCGTGATAATGGGCTACGGTTCGGAAGAGGGGTAAAAAATAAAATTCTTTGTAAAAAATCAAAACAAGTTTGATTTTTTGAATCTTTGCCTATTAATTCTGAATTGAAGTAAACTTCATTCAGACTTAATAGTCAAAGATTCTGAATTTTATTTTTTTATGAATTTTATTATTTTCTCTTCGCTCACCTTGCACCATTATTCCCACTCGATAGTTGCTGGTGGTTTTGAGGTGATATCATAAATGATACGGTTAACACCTTTCACTTCGTTGACAATACGACGTGAGATAATATCAAGCACATCGTAAGGGATGCGTGCCCAGTCGGCTGTCATACCGTCAATTGATGTAACGGCACGGATGCCAAGTGCATAGTCATATGTACGTTCGTCGCCCATCACACCTACGCTTTGCAAGTTTGTCAACACTGTGAAGTATTGCCAGATTTCGCGGTCAAGACCTGCTTTAGCAATCTCTTCACGAAGAATAGCATCACTTTCGCGCACGATATGGAGTTTTGCTTCTGTGATATCGCCAATGATACGAATTGCAAGACCTGGACCTGGGAATGGTTGACGCCATACCATCGCTGAAGGGATACCTAATGCTTCGCCCAACACGCGCACCTCGTCTTTGAACAATACGTTCAATGGCTCTACCAATTTGAATTTCATATCTTTTGGAAGACCACCTACGTTGTGGTGCGATTTGATTGTTTGTGCTGTTTTAGTACCCGACTCAATCACGTCTGTATAGAGTGTGCCTTGTGCCAAGAAGTCGAAGTCGCCGAGTTTTGCACTCTCTTCATCGAAGCAGTAAACAAACTCGTTACCTATGATTTTACGTTTACGTTCTGGATCCGACACTCCTGCCAATTTGCCCAAGAAACGTTCGCGTGCATCGATACGCACTACGTTGATACCGAACAAATCTTTACACATATCCATCACTTGGTCGCCCTCGTTTTTACGAAGCATACCGTGGTCGATAAACATACATGTGAGTTGATCGCCAATAGCTTTATGGATAAGCACTGCTACTACTGTAGAGTCGACACCACCGCTCAATCCGCACAACACTTTGCGGTCGCCCACTTGTTCGCGGATTTTAGCGATTTGCATATCGATATAGCTCTCCATTGTCCAATTCTTTTGTGCTTCACACACTTTGAACACGAAGTTTGCAATAATATCTGTACCATATACCGAGCCGCGCACCTCTGGGTGGAATTGCACGAGGTATGTTTTCAATTCTGGATTATAGATAGCCGCTGCAAGACCATTATCACTCTTAGCTGCCATACGGAAGTTTTCAGGATGACGAGCTACGTGGTCGCCG
>JAZQRP010000009.1:0-25023 GCA_045629685.1 Candidatus Aphodosoma sp.
AGACGTTGTTGGTCCTTCTCTCGGTGAAGAAGCTATCCAATCAGGTTTGATGTCGTTCGTTATCGCGTTCGTACTCGTACTCCTCTATATGATTTTCTACTACGGCATGATTCCTGGTCTTATCGCCGACGCTATGTTGCTCATCAACATCGTATTCTTGTTCGGTATCCTCGCTTCATTCCGTGCTGTATTGACATTGCCTGGTATCGCTGGTATCATCTTTACATTAGGTACTGCTGTCGATGCTAACGTGCTTATCTACGAACGTATCCGCGAAGAGCTTAAAGGTGGCAAAAACCTCAAAAAAGCTATCGCTGATGGTTATAGCAACGCATTCTCAGCTATCGCCGATGCTAACATCACTACGCTCATCACAGGTATTATCCTCGTTTACTTCGGTACAGGTCCTATCAAAGGTTTCGCTACAACTTTGATTATCGGTATCATCACTTCATTCTTCACTGCAGTATTCTTGTCTCGTCTTGTTTACGACCGCATTGCTAATCGTGAAAAAGAATTGAAACTCGAATTCACTACAGCTATCACTAAAAACTGGTTCCAAAACCTTGCTATCAACTTCGTTAAAGTTCGCAAATACGGTTATATCTTCTCAGGCGTTATCTTACTTATCGCTTGTGTATCTCTCGGTTTCCGTGGTTTGAAACAAGGTATCGACTTCTCAGGTGGTCGCAACTATGTAGTTCGTTTCGAACAACCAGTTAACACTGACGAAGTTCGCGAAGTGCTCAGCAACGTATTCGTTGACGCTCAAACAAGTGTTATCACTATGGGTGATAACAACCAAGTGCGTATCTCTACTAACTACGGCAACGAATCAATCGACGAAAACATCGACGCTCAAATTGAAAACATGCTTTACACAAGCCTCAAACCAATGATGAACGAAAATGTTACAGAAGAAATGTTCGTTGAACGTTACGTTGTTGAAGAAGGTGCATACCGCGCTTCTACTCTCGATGATAGCACAACATTCGGTATCCAAAGCTCACAAAAGGTAGGTCCTACAGTGGCTGACGACATTAAAACTTCAGCTATCTGGTCTATCCTCTTCGCTTTGATTGCTATCGCACTTTACATCCTCGTTCGTTTCCGCAACATCGCATTCTCAGCTGGTGCTGTTGTAGGTCTCGTTCACGACGTATTGTTCATCTTGGGTATCTACTCAATCTTCTATAGCATCATGCCATTCTCACTCGAAATCGACCAATCGTTCATCGCTGCTATCTTGACCGTTATCGGTTACTCTATCAACGATACTGTGGTTGTATTCGACCGTATCCGTGAAAACGTAGGCTTGTATCCAAAACGTGCTCTCAACGAATTGATCAACATGTCAGTTAACTCAACATTGAGCCGTACATTCTCTACATCGTTCTCTACTGCATTGCCATTGCTCGCAATGTTCATCTTCGGTGGTGAGACTATCCGTGGTTTCGTATTTGCAATCCTTCTCGGTGTAATCGTTGGTACTTACTCAACTATCTTCATCGCATCTCCAATTGCATACGACATCCAAGAAAAACAAGCTAAAAAAGCTCAAAAATAATGATTGAATAATCACTATTTTCTACATAAAAAAAGGCGACTAACATACACATGTTGGTCGCTTTTTTATAAATAGAAAATCCTATTTTTCAATTTTACTAAACCAAAACTTTTTTGTAACTTTGCAAGTTGTATCAAACATTGCGAAAATGTGCTACACCTCGGCATAGCTCAAATAAATTTAGCTCTATGCTCTGTTTGCTTCATCTTTGTAAATTAAAACTATAAAATAATATATGGAATCTACAAGACAAGAAAAAATCGCTCGTATGCTCCAAAAAGAGTTTGGAGAAATATTTATTAAGTATGCACGTCAAATGCAAGGTACACTAATTAGTGTGTCAGAAGTGCGCATCACGCCAGACCTTAGCATTGCCCGCATATACCTCAGCGTATTTCCAACCGACAGAGCTGCGACTGTACTTGAACAAGTGAATGCAGACACTAAAGCTCTTCGCTTTGAACTCGGCAATCGTCTTCGCCATCAATTGCGTATTATACCTGAATTGAACTTCTACAACGACGAGTCAATCGAAAAACTATCAAAAATCGACGAACTTCTTAACGCCGACCCATTCCTTCACACTCCACTTGACGAAATTGAAGGAGAACTTTGATAATGCACAATGCATAATGCATAATGCACAATTAACCATTCGGCATTATTTTTATGAATTATAAACTATTCATAGCTATTCGTTATCTTTTTTCGAAGAAACGTCACAATACTATCAACTTAATCACATGGGTAAGTATGATGGGGGTTGCCATAGGTACTATGGCACTCATTGCTGTATTGTCGGTTGTGAATGGTTTTGAACGATTTGTTCAAGATTCTTTTTCGGCATTCGACCCTTCGCTAAAAATATTACCTCGTGAAGGTAAAGCTTTTTCATCTCAAGATTCTCTTCTGCAAAAGGCTGAAGCACTGAAAATACATACTGCTTGGTGCGAAGTGATTGAACAAGATGGGCTTATTGCTTTTAAAGACCAACAAACCCCAGCCATAATAAAGGGAGTTGATTACAATTACGGCAACATAATAAACTCAGAAACCATTATGTGGGATGGGGCGATGGATTTTAATAATTCATACGACAACCAAAACCTTGCTGCAATAGGCATCGGTATGGCTGAACATATAAATTCGGGAGTAGATTTAGTGCAACCTCTGACACTATATGCACCTAAAAACAGAAAAGTAAACCTTGCTCGTCCTGATGCAAATTTCACACAAACTACATTTTACAACAACGGCATATTCTGCGTAATGCAACCTAAATATGACGATAATCTTGTAGTAATGTCAATCGATTTAGTGAGAGAAGCCTACCAACTAACTGAAGATTACGTTACTTCGATAGAGGTAAAATGCGCCGACGAAAAGATTCAATCTATAAAAAAACAATTTAACAATATTCTATCTGAGAAATATATAATTCTTGACCAATACGAACAACAAGCCGATTTCTATCGTATCACGAAAATAGAAAAATGGACTACTTTCATGATTCTATGCTTTATAGTGATGATTGCTACATTCAATATAATAGGCTCATTGTCAATGATAATCATTGAGAAGAAAGAGGATATTTCGTTATTCAACTCTCTTGGAGCAACTCTCAACGATATACAAAAACTTTTTATAATAGAGGGCACTCTAATTTCGGCATTAGGCATGATAATTGGGATAATCTTGGGTATATCAATTGTTTTGGTACAACAACATTTTGGTCTAATAACAACTGGCACTCAAATTTATCCAGTAGAATTGCAAGTATTTGATATTTTTGCCGTCGTTGCAATTGTACTATTGATGGGATTTGTTTCGGCACTTTATACTGTGAAAAGTCAGCTAAAAAGATGAAAAACAAACTATTATATATTCTTTTTTTTATCCTTTGCCTCGCAGGATGCACTGACGAGACAAAGGTGCAGTCGGTACGTCTAGAACCTACAGAATTAACCCTAAATATAGGCGAAACACGTCAAATAGAGATGTTGATAGAGCCTATTTCTGCCATTATATATAATCCAGTAGCATGGAAAACGAGTAATCCTAATGTAGCTCAAGTGGATAATAAAGGGAACATAACTGCCGTATATGCAGGCGAATGTTTAATTACTTGCAAAACAAAACATCATGAAGCTTATTGCCAAGTAACAGTAGTCGCTCCAAAATATAATATTACGTTTACAAATGGAATAGTATTTGATGAAGGAATAAAACCAGATATAGCCCAACGCAATTTAATTTTACGCTTGTACGATGACAATTTGACTATTGATTCAACAGGAGCGATGTCGGGCAATGGATTATTTCTCAATATAAACCTTTATGCGCCAAGTAATAGTGAGCAACTACCAATAGGTGAATATCATACATCAGACACGATTAATGACTATACGATAATGCCTGGTGCGTTACGCCAAGAAGAAAATGCTTATTATGCCACAGGCTCTTACCTCGGACAATACACCGACAATGGATTATCTGCCATATTCCTTACAGAGGGAAATGTTATAGTAGAAAATAATGGTAACTATATAATAACATGTTCATTCACAGGCTCACAAACAGAAATAATTGATGCTACTTTTACTGGGACAATTAACACCTACGATACAAGCGAAGAAAATCAAGTTACAACCATTGAGTATAGCGATTCTGCGCACGAAGCAATAGAAATAGAAGAAGAACCTACATTAAATCACATAAAAATTGCATTATCACACAACGATACAATAATAACATTCGTTGCTCGTACACCCAAATCCATAACCTCATTGCCATTCGGCAATTACTATTTAAGCGATAACGTAATAGCATATACTCTCGTACCAAATAGATGTCAAATGTTAATCACAGATAAAGTAACGACGATAATCACTGCATCGCTACAAATAAAAGAGAATGAGTGTTATGGAAGTTTTACAGACTCGGAGGGAAATAAATATTTAGTAAAAAAACAAGACAATATAAGAAAACAACAAATAAAATCTTTTGTTTATTAAAAGATTATTTGTAACTTTGCAAGTTGAAAGTCGAAAGACTAATAAATGCAAAACACAATTGAACATCAAGGTGTTATCATCTCAATAGATGATAAGGTTGCGCATGTCAAGATAGAACAAACATCGGCATGTGCGTCTTGTCACGTCAAATCGGTATGTGGAGCATCTGAAAAATCAGAAAAAATAATAGACGCCAACCTAATGGATGCCTCATTGAAAATAGGAGATCAAGTAACAGTTATTGGTCAAAAATCATTAGGTATTCAAGCTATTTTACTTGCATACGTACTGCCTTTTGTGTTAATAGTAGTAATACTATTTTTTGCAAATATTTTTACGACTAACGAATTAGTAATAGGCACATGTGCGCTTGCATCACTAATACCTTATTTTGTCATATTACGCCTAATGCGTAATAAGATACAGGCTAAATTTCAATTCTACGCAATAAAAAAGATATAGAATAAGATATGAATTTAATTATTTCATCAATTATTGTTTTGGGAGTTATTGGATTAGCATCAGCTATCATCCTCTATTTTGTAGCCCAAAAATTTAAAGTCGAAGAAGACACACGCATAGATGTTGTCACAGAACTTCTACCTGGAGCGAACTGCGGTGGTTGTGGTTATCCTGGTTGTCGCGGATTTGCAGAGGCTTGCGTCAAAGCTGAATCGTTAGATAATATGCTTTGCCCTGTAGGAGGACTCCCTGTAATGTGTAAAGTATCGGAAGTGTTAGGTCATGCAGTATGCCAGGCAACACCTAAGATTGCTGTTGTGCGTTGTAATGGTACATGTGCTAATCGTCCACGTACAAACAAATTTGATGGAGCCAAAAATTGTAAAATCGCAGCTCAGCTATATGCTGGCGAAACTAATTGCAGTTATGGATGCTTAGGATTTGGAGACTGCGTGACAGCTTGTCAATTCGATGCAATAAAAATCAATCCAGAAACAGGTATTCCTGAGGTTGATGAAGAAAAATGTACTGCATGTGGAGCTTGCGTAAAAGCATGTCCTAAAAAAGTCATTGAACTTCGCAACAAAGGCGTCAAAAGTCGCCGTGTATTCGTATCTTGTGTAAACAGAGATAAGGGTGGCGTGGCTCGTAAGGCATGCTCTGCTGCATGTATTGGTTGTGGCAAATGCCAAAAAGTTTGTCCATTTGGAGCTATAAAAGTGGAAAATAATCTTGCATATATTGACTTTGAACTTTGCCGCTCATGTCGCAAATGCGTAAACGAATGTCCTACAGGGGCTATTCATGATGTAAACTTCCCAACTCCCGCTCCAGTTGCAGCAAAACTAGTAGCTGTTAAACCTGAAACCTTAAAAGTTGTAACAGAGAAACCTGTAGAAGCTAAGGTCGAAGAACCTAAAGTTGAAGAACCTAAAATAGAATCTACAATTATACCAACTCCAGTAAAAGAGATTATCGAAGAGATTAAAGAGGAGGTTATCGAAATTGTAGAAGAGGCAAAAGAAGAGGTTGTTGAGATAATTGAAGAGATTAAAGAGGAGATTGAAGAGACAAAAGAAGATGTTGAAGAGGTAATTGAAGAAGTAAAAGAAAAAATTGAGGAGTTCAAAGAAGAGAAAGAAGAAGCAGAGGATAAAAAACTCGAAGAATTCAACAATACTCCAGTTTCAGAATTAATTGATGAATCGCTACGTGTTAAACCACGTGAAAAGAAAGAGCCAAAACAAATCAAAAAGGCAACTAACAATAATATGCAATCGCTTGATTTTTAAAATTTACAAAAAATGAAAACATTCAAAATAGGTGGTGTACACCCAAAAGATCAAAAACTTTCAGCCGACAAAGCGATTGACACACTTGCGTTACCAAAGCAAGCAATCATTCCACTAAGTCAGCACATCGGAGCTCCAGCTACACCAATTGTTGCTAAAGGTGACTATGTGAGAGTTGGACAACTTATAGCAAAAGCTTCGGGATTTATGAGTGCCAATGTACACTCACCATATAGCGGAACTATCGAAAAAATTGACAATGCAATAGATGCATGGGGAATGGCATCTCCTTCGATTTTCATTAAGGTCGAAGGCGACGAGTGGATGCCAGAAATTAACCGCAAAGAAGATATTACTCGCATTTGCAACCTCGAACCTGCAGAGATAATCAAACGTATTGGCGATGCTGGTATTGTTGGGTTGGGTGGAGCATGTTTCCCTACTCACGTAAAACTCACACCTCCTCCAACTGCAAAAGCCGAAGTCTTGATTATCAACGGTGTTGAATGTGAGCCTTATCTCACTTGCGACCACCGTCTTATGCTCGAACATGCAGAAGAGATATTCATTGGTATCTCTATTATCATGAAGGCTATCAATGTGAAACGAGCTATTGTTGGTATAGAATGTAACAAGAAAAATGCTATAGAGCACTTCCGCAACATTGCAACTCGCCATTTTGGCATCGAAATATGCCCTCTCAAGATGCACTACCCTCAAGGAGGTGAAAAACAATTGATAGACGCAACAATAGGACGTCAAGTTCCAAGTGGTGCTCTGCCTATCGCTGTCGGTGCAGTTGTACAAAACGTGGCTACATGTTTTGCTGTGTATGAAGCAGTACAAAAAAACAAACCTCTCATCGATCGTGTACTTACAGTTACAGGACCTGATGTGGAAAATGCTCGCAACCTACGTGTTCGTTTCGGTACACCTCTCAACGATATTATTGCTGCAGCAGGTGGTCTTCCTGAAAATACAAGCAAAGTAATTGCTGGTGGACCTATGATGGGACGTGCAGTGAGCAATCTTGAATCGACTACATCTAAGCGTACTTCTGGTTTACTCATTATGCCTGACCGCTTATCAAAACGTGCACCAATCGAAAATTGTATTCGCTGTGGTAAGTGCGTAGATGCTTGTCCTATGGCTCTTGAACCATATTTGTTGTATAGTCTTACAGAGCACGGAATGTGGGATCGCCTTGAACAAGAACAAATCATGGACTGTATCGAATGTGGCTGTTGTTTGTTCTCATGTCCTTCACATCGTCCATTACTCGACTATGTGCGCCTTGGCAAAGCTACAGTAGGCGGAATAATTCGTAATCGCAACGCAAAAAAATAATAACAATGTGAAAATTGAAAAGTGAAAGTTGAAAGTTAACACCATACATTTCAAATTAAGGAACTTTCAAATTTCAAATTTCAAATTTCAAATTTCAACTATAAAATAATATGTTAACATTATCTCCAGCTCCACACATCCATAATGGTGATAGCGTACGCAAAAATATGCTCAATGTGGTTATAGCCATGTTGCCTGCATATCTTGTATCGCTCTATTACTTTGGGTTTGGTGCACTCTGCGTGAGTCTTATCGCAATAGTATCATGTCTTTTATTTGAATTTTTAATTCAAAAATTCATTCTAAAAGGTGATTGTACGCTTGGCAATATGTCAGCATTAGTAACAGGTATGTTATTAGCATTCAACCTTCCATCTAATCTACCTTGGTGGATAGTTGTAATCGGCGCATTAGTTGCTATCGGAATAGGTAAAATGACATTTGGCGGATTAGGAAACAATCCATTCAACCCAGCTCTTGTAGGACGTGTATTTTTGCTTATATCATTCCCTGCACAAATGACTACATGGCCACGTCCAATACCAATGAATCTTGCATTCAACTATTTTGACGCAGAAACAGGAGCAACTACGCTATCTATGCTCAAAGGTGGTTTTGGAGAGATACCATCATTTACACAAATGTTATTTGGAGAAATGGGAGGTTCTCTCGGTGAAGTTAGTGCTATTGCGTTGTTAATCGGACTTGTATATCTTCTTGCTACAAAAACTATTACTTGGCATATTCCAGTATCTATCCTCGTTACAGTATTGGTATTCACAGGCATATTCTATTTTATTGATCCAACATCATACGCAAATCCGCTTGTTCATCTTTTAAGTGGTGGTCTTTTGCTCGGTGCTATTTTCATGGCAACCGATTATGTAACATCACCAATGACACATAAAGGTCAATTGATATATGGTTTTGGTATTGGCTTGATTACATGTGTTATTCGCCTTTGGGGTGCATATCCAGAAGGTATGTCATTTGCAATTCTTATTATGAATGCAGCAACTCCACTTATCAACAATTATGTTAAACCTACACGCTTCGGCGCAAAAGAGAAAGGAGGTAAAAAATGAAAAAATTAGAATCTTCTTTCGCTAATATGGTGATTGTTCTCACCGTTATTACTGTTATCGCAGCAGCATGTCTTGGTGCAATGAACAACGTTACAGCAGAACCTATTGCAGCTTCAAAAAAAGCAAAACAAGAAGCGGCAATTAAAGCTGTGTTACCAGAATTTGCAACAGTTGACGCAGAGACTATCGTGAATGAACAAAAGATATTCCGCGCATACGATGCTAATGGGGAACTTGTAGGTATCGCTATTGAGACTAAAGAACTTGGTTTTGGCGGAGATATTACTACTATGGTTGGTTTTGATGCAAATGGGTCTATAGTAGATTATTCGTTACTCTCTCATGCCGAAACTCCAGGTTTAGGTTCTAAATTAGTAGATTGGTTTAAAGTTAAATCGGATATTCGTGGTGTAAGTAGCGACAAAATGCCATTACGCGTAAGTAAAGATGGTGGCGAATTTGATGCCATTACTGCAGCTACAATCTCATCACGCGCTTTCCTCAATTCAATCAACAAAGCCTACGAAACATATCAAATTGCTCGTGGCGAAACACCAACTGTTGATGCATGGAGTGGTGCTACAAGTATAAATACAATTGACACAGTAGCAACAATTGATATAGCCTCAGTTGATACTATAACTAATGACACGATACAAGTAGATTCTCTCAACTCTCAACTCTCAACTCTCAACTAATATTATGAATTATTTCAAAACCATAACAAACGGACTCATTAAAGAAAATCCGACATTTGTATTGATGCTCGGTATGTGTCCAACATTGGGTACAACAACCTCAGCTCTTAATGGTATGAGTATGGGACTTGCTACAACATTTGTGCTTATCTGCTCAAACGTAGTTATCTCATTACTTAAAAATCTTATTCCAGATAAAATCCGTATTCCTGCATTCATCGTAGTAATTGCTACATTCGTAACAATTATTCAAATGGCAATGGAAGCATACCTTCCAGCACTTTACGACTCTCTCGGTTTGTTTATTCCACTTATCGTAGTAAACTGTATCGTACTTGGTCGTGCCGAAGCATTTGCAGCTAAAAACAATCCATTTGCATCATTCTGTGACGGTTTAGGCATTGGACTTGGATTTACTTTCGGTTTGACATTACTTGGTATTGTACGTGAATTAATCGGTACGGGAGCCCTATTCTCTCTCCGCATATTCCCAGAAGAATATGGTGTGCTTGTCTTCGTACTTGCTCCTGGTGCATTTATCACACTTGGATACTTAATAGCTATTATAAACAAACTCAAAGTTAAAAGTTAAGAGAGTCTGCGGACTATACTCTAAACTCTATACTCTAAACTCTAAACTGTTATGTCATATTTCCTACTAATAATCTCAGCAATATTTGTCAATAACATTGTATTGGCACAATTCCTTGGTATCTGTCCATTCCTTGGCGTATCTAAGAAAATCGACACATCAATAGGTATGTCGGCAGCAGTAATGTTCGTAATGACTATTGCCACTATTTGTACTTATTTGCTTGACAACTATGTACTTCAACCGCTAAATGTTCAATACCTACAAACTATTTCATATATCCTTGTAATTGCAGCTTTAGTGCAAATGGTTGAGATTATACTTAAAAAAATCTCTCCTTCATTGTATCAAGCTTTAGGCGTATTTTTACCACTCATCACAACAAACTGTACGATTCTTGGTGTTGCTATTATGGTAATTCAAAAAGATATGAACTTGCTTGAAAGCGTAGTATTTGCTCTTTCTACATCGGCAGGTTTCGGTCTTGCATTAGTACTTTTTGCTGGTATTCGCGAACAATTAGCACTTACCAAACTACCTAAAGGCATTGAGGGTATGCCTACTGCTCTTATTGTAGCTGGACTACTTGCAATGGCATTTATGGGTTTTTCGGGCGTTTGTTAAAATGTAACTAAATTTTTATCTTAAATAGCTTAATATATGATAAAGGCTAAGTCGGATTTTGTATTTCGATTTAGCCTTTATTGTAATTGGTGTATTGGTTATAGTATGTTTATTCTATATTTATAGTATATTTATTTTATATTTATTATATGTTGTAGATAAGGAGAGCTATAGGGGGGAAAAAATATGTGTATAAGTTGTGTGTTTTGTAGATTTTTTTGTATCTTTGCATAATATTTATAATGATTATAATCACTTTTAGGAATTAAATTATTACTATGAAAAAAGTTAGTTTTTGGATTGATAATGCGCGTACTATTGCTTTGCCACAGAGTATTTTACCAGCGTTGTGTGCTATTAGTTTGGGGGCAATGCACGATGGTTTTAGTTGGTGGATGGCTATAGTAGCTTTATTAGGTATTATTTGTGCCCATTTAGGTTTTAATCTTGCCGATGACTATTTCGACTATAAAGTTGGTTCGGCAGATAAGCGTGAGGCTTTGAATGGTGAGGGATTTCGTGCTCGTATGCATAAATATCCTTATATCACATCAGGTCAGGCGACAGTTGCAGAATTGCGCAATGCGGTGATTGTGTTCTTAGCGATTGCTGTTGTATGTGGTTTGGTGATACTATATTTCCGTGGCTGGCCGATTGCATTGATTATGGCTATTGGTGGTGTGCTTGGTATTTCATATTCGGGTGGTCCACTCAAACTTGGTTATCATGGTTATGGTGAGTTGGTGATTGGTGTCATGTTTGGAGTGTTGTTGATGATTGGTATGCAATATGCCGTTTGTGGTGTACTTGATTGGAATGTTGTGTTGTTGAGTGTTGCAGTTGGTATGTTGGTAACAAATATCGTATATACTCACTCTGTACTTGATATTATTGCTGACGAGAAGGCAGACAAGATGACTTTTGCGCGTGTACTTGGTTCGAAAAAGAATCAGTTGGCTGCATTGGCTCTCTTCTCATTGTTGCCATTCGTTATTGTTTTTGCTGGTGTGGCATTGGGATTCTTCCATTGGGCTTATCTTGTAGTGTCAATACTTTTGCCTATGGCTCTATTCCTTTGGAAATCGGTGCGTAAGTTTGTTTACAACGAAGAGGAAGATATGACACTCAGATTCTGGATGGGACCGATGGGAGATTGGGAAAATTATAAAAAAGCGGGCTTGGATTGGTTCTTGTTCCGTTGGTTGATGGCGCGTAATTTGGTGACATTTTTCTGTCTTTTCCTTGTGATTGTGAATGTTGTATTATCAATTTTTTAATTTAGTTATTGGACTAGTGGACTACTCGGCCTAGTCTAACAAAATTTATAAATCAAAATGAAAAAATTATTTTATTTAGCATGGTGGTTTTTCGGCGCAAGAGTGCTAGGCCGTAAACGTCCATTGCAAACAGTGTTGTTTATTGGTGATAAATGTAATTTGAAATGTCGTCATTGTGCTGTCTATGCACGTGAGAATCCGAATATTATGACATACGAGCAGGTGCGTGAGCAGTTGCGTTATGCACACTCTTTGGGTTCGCGTTTTGTGGATTTCGAAGGTGGTGAAGTGATGTTGTGGCGCGATGGAGATTATCGTATCAACGATCTCATTGACTTGGCAAAAGAAGAGGGTTTCTTCTCTGCAACTATTACAACTAATGCTCAGTTGCCATTCAAGGGTAGTAAAGCTGATAGTATTTGGGTGAGCCTTGACGGTATTGGTGATTATCATGAACACATTCGTGGTAAAGGTACATTCAAACGCCTTGAAGAGAATATTGCGTCTTGTGGGCATAAACATTTGAGCGTTAATATGGTGGTTAGCACATACAACTACGAAGCTGTTGTGCCAACTATAGAGTATGCAAAAAATAATCCGGCTATTGAGAAAATATCTATAAACTTCTATACCCCATTCCCTGGTTCGGAAACTGAGATGGTACTCGACAAACAAAAACGTATTGAAGTGATTGATAAGGTAATAGAGATGAAAAAACAAGGCTATCCTATCATGAACTCAGTTTCGGGTCTCAAACTCATGAAGGAGAATAAGTTTAAACGTCGTTGTTGGGTTACAAACTTCATTTATGCTGATGGCACTCGTTCGGGTTGTGCTGGTGAAGGCTTGAATATTTGCGATGAATGTGGTCTTTGTATGGCAGGTGAAATGAATGCCGTATTTAATTTCCGCATTGATACTATCTTTGCAGGGTTGAAACTCAGATTGTAAGTTTTGAGGGTTAAAGGTTAGTGGTTAAAGGTTATAGTGCTTGGAGACTATTTTTTAACCTCTAACCTCTAATCTATAACCTAAATTTGGAATGAAAAAAATAAGTTTTATACTATTATTTTTGTCCTCTATCTTGTTGCTTTCGGCGCAGAATTATAAGCAACAAGTAGAGGATACTTTGCTTTATTTTGCACGTAATTCTCGTGTTTGGGGTAATTTTAAGGTTGATAGAGTGCGTATTTCTGGTGGTGTTTATAAGGTTGAGTTGGGTGAGATGTTTAATTCGTTGCATTATCGTCCAGAGTTGGTTGATTCGATGGAACAAGCTGTGAAAGCGATTATTACGCCTCAATATAAGAGTTATAAAGTACAACTTTGTGTACAAAAAAAGAATAATATTCGTGACCTTGTGCCTAATTATTATCGTGCAAAATCAGATATTGACCATTCACGTTATAATACTAAATACACTGAGACTGTGCCTTTTGTGCGTAATGAAGATAGAGTATATGATATTAAACATGGACTTCAAGATCGCAATATTGCACTTTGGCAAAGTCATGGGTGGTACTATGAACAACGTACCGACCGCTGGCAATGGCAACGTGCGAGGGTATTTACTACGGTGGAAGATAAATTTACGCTTTCATTTGTAATACCTTATCTTGCGCCTATGCTCGAACGTGCGGGGGCTAATGTTTTTATGCCTCGTGAGCGTGATTATCAACGCAATGAGGTGATTGTGGACAATGAACAATGCATAATGCACAATGCACAATTAAGAAAACCTGGCTTTGCTAATAATCAAGAAGTTTATATTGAGCATGAGAATCCATTTTGTGCAGGGACTTATAGCGAGATAAAAACTAATAAAGAGGAAACATCTACTGTTGTTTGGGTGGCAGAAATACCTGAAGATGGTTGGTATTGGGTTTCTATTGCTTATGTAACTAACGCGAAGTCTGTTCCTGATGCAAAATATATTGTTCGCCATTCGGCTGGTGAAACTACTTTCCGTGTCAATCAACAAATGGGTGGAGGTACATGGATTTATCTTGGTCAGTTCTATTTTCGAAAAGGGGCTGATGCAGGGCATGCTTCTGTGGTATTAAGCAATGAAAGTAAGCATAAGGGGGTAGTGGTTGCTGATGCAGTACGTTTTGGTGGAGGTATGGGCAATGTGGCTCGTCGACCTGCTACCGAAGAGGAGATTGCTCGTCTCGAAGAAGAAAAAGACCGTAAACGCAAAATATCTATCTACGAAAAAGAGGAGTATGAGACAAGCGGTCGTGCTCGTTTTTGGGAGGCTTCGCGCTATTGGCTCCAATGGGCTGGTGCACCTGATTCGGTAATCTCTTTTACTAAGGGGTTGAATGACTATACAGATGATTATACTTGTCGTGCGCAGTGGGTTAATTGGCTTAATCAGGGTTCTGTGAATGCACCAGATTCTGTTGGTTTGGGTATTCCGATTGATTTGTCGTTTGCGTTCCACTCAGATGCAGGATGTAGGTTAGATACTACGATAGGTACACTTTGCATTTATACAACTCCTTTTGATGTGAGTGAAAAAGAGTATAAATATGATTTTCCAACGGGACAAAGTCGTTTTGTTTCGCGCGATTTCACCGATTTTATGATGTCGCAAATCGTTGGTGATATTCGTGCAACAGCTAATCCTCGTTGGACTCAGCGTTGGATGTGGGACCGTTCGTATAGCGAGTCGCGTCGTCCTGAAGTGCCTGCAATGTTGCTTGAATTGCTTTCTCATCAGAATTTTGAGGATATGCGTTATGGGCTTGACCCTCGATTTAAGTTTATTGTTTCGCGTGCAATATATAAGGCAATGACTAAGTTTATTGCCACACAAAATAATGAGGATTATGTAATTACACCGCTTCCAATCAATAGTTTTGCTCTTCGACTCATTGGCGATAATAAAGTGCGTCTTACATGGCGACCAACTGTCGATTCACTTGAAGCAACTGCGGTGGCAGAGAAATATGTGGTTTATACTCGTCGTGATGATGAAGGATGGGATAATGGAGTTTTAGTAGAAGATACAGTGGCAGTTTTGCCGATTGGAGTGGATGAGATGATGAGTTATAAAGTGGTAGCGATAAATGGTGGTGGTGCAAGTATGGATAGTGAAATACTTTCGGCATATTCTGCACGTAATGCTAAGGGTGAGATGCTTGTTATTAATGGTTTCGACCGTGTAGCGGGTCCAGAAGGATTTCAATCTGCTCCGTATGCAGGATTTCCAGAATGGCTCGATCGTGGTGTAGGTGATGGTGTTGAATTGCAATATATTGGCCGTCAACATGATTTCGACTCACGTCATCCATGGATTTCGGATGATGATTCTGGCTGGGGGCAAAGTAATAGCGACTATGAAGAGATGTTGGTTGCCGGCAATACTCACGATTTTCCTTCTGTGCATGGTCGTGCAATAATAAAAGCGGGCTATAGTTTCACTTCTTGTTCGCATGCAGCAATCGAAAATGGTGATGTCGATATAGCTGACTATAAATTTGTTGACCTTATTTTAGGGGAACAGAAAGAAACTTTGTGGGGTAATGACTCAAATAGTTGCAAATACAGAACTTTTTCATTAAATTTGCAACGTGAATTGCGTCGTTATGTCTTTAAAGGGGGAGCCTTGTTTGTGTCGGGAGCATACGTTGCGTCGGACAATTGGTTGTCGGTAAATGCAACTAAGGTTGATAGACAGTTTGTTAAGGATGTGCTTAAAGTGGAATGGCGTGCAGATAGAGCGACTCAAAATGGAGAATTGGAGGCGGTTTATGCTCCAAATAATACTACGTTTGTGGGTGAATATAAGTTTGTTCAACACCTAAATGAAGATATTTATGCCGTAGAAAGTCCAGATGCTATTGTGCCTGTGGGTGAAAATGCTTATACGGTTATGCGTTATTCACAAAATAATAATAGTGCTGCAGTGGCATATTCGGGAGAAGATTATAGAGTTGTAGTATGTGGTTTCCCTTTTGAAACTTTGGCAACCGAAGAGATGCAGGAGAGGTTTATGCAACAGGTTATTGACTTCTTGAATCGGGATGAGTAGTGCGTGGGAGTGTGTATTTTTGGGGTGTAAAAAATATAATAAATAAATGTAAATAAATATAATTTTTGATGTGATGAAAAAGATCAACTGTTTTATTCCGGCTCAATTTGTAGAGCAATTCAAATCTACAGTCGAAGGTCTTAAGGCTTCGGATTTAGTGGCTGATATTTATCTTTTGGCTAATGAACTAGTGGAATATGAAGGTTGTAAATGTTTGATAATTGATTCGTTGAATAGTTCTGCTACTGTGGCTAAGATTGCAGAACATAGTGATGCTGAATTTTCATTGATTTATACCAAATATACTACATTGGAATTTGGTCAATATGGCATCGAGCGTTTCTATAACCTCGCTGCAGGTTCGGGCATAGGTATGATTTATAGCGACTACTACCAAATAGTAGATGGCGAACGCAAAAATGCTCCTACTATTGACTATCAAGTAGGTAGCCTTCGTGATGATTTCAATTTTGGTTCTGTGCTTTTCTATAATGCAGAGGCATTGAAACGTGCAGTGAAAGAAACTACTGCTGAATATCAATTCGCTGGTATATATAACCTCCGCCTCAAAGTGAGCCAACACTACACGATCGTTCGCATTAACGAATATCTCTATTCGGAAATCGAGCTCGATACTCGTAAGAGTGGCGAAAAACAGTTCGACTATGTCGACCCTAAAAACCGTCAAGTGCAAATCGAAATGGAACTTGCTTGTACTGACCACTTGAAAGCTATTGGTGGCTACCTTGTTCCTAATTTTGAATCAGTTAACTTCAATGAAGGAGAATTTGCCAACGAGGCTTCTGTCATCATTCCTGTGCGCAATCGTGCTCGCACTATCGAAGATGCAATCCGCTCGGTACTAGCTCAAAAAACCACATTCCCATTCAACCTTATTATCATTGACAACTATTCTAATGATGGTACATCGGAAATTATCCGCAAATATGCAGAACAAGACAATCGCATAGTTCATCTTGTGCCTGAGCGCACCGACCTTGGTATTGGTGGTTGTTGGAATGCTGGTGTTGACCACGAAACTTGCGGTAAATTTGCCGTACAACTTGACTCTGATGACGTTTATCAAGACGAAAATACTCTCCAAACTATCGTCGATGCGTTCTATGAACAAAACTGCGCAATGGTAGTTGGTTCATATACTATGACTAACGGCGACATGCAACCAATTCCGCCAGGATTGATTGACCACAAAGAGTGGACACCAGACAATGGTCGCAATAATGCGCTTCGCATCAATGGTCTTGGTGCTCCTCGTGCATTTTACACTCCTATGCTTCGTTGCGTAAAAGTGCCTAATACAAGCTATGGTGAGGACTATGCACTTGGCCTTCGTTTCAGCCGTCAATATCAAATCGGTCGTATTTATACTTCATTGTATCTCTGTCGTCGTTGGGATGGCAACTCTGATGCTGCTCTTAGCATCGAAAAAATCAATGCCAACAACCTCTATAAAGACAAAATTCGTACAATGGAGCTCCTCGCTCGTATAGCAATGAACAAAAAATAAAATAATTTGTCAACAGTCAATAGTCAACAGTCAACAGACAATAGTTGACAGACGAACGTTAAATGCCGAATGGCGACTGTAGACAGTTGACTGTAGACCTTTAACCTTTAATGAATCATGCAAAAGAAACTTATTGAATGCGTACCTAATTTCTCTGAAGGTCGCGATTTGGCAGTAATCAAACAAATTACTGATGTTATTGAAAAAGTAGAAGGTATCAAACTTCTTGATGTTGATCCAGGTGAAGCAACTAACCGTACAGTTGTTACTTTCGTAGGTGAACCAGAACAAGTTATGGAAGCTGCTTTCCAAGCTGTTCGCAAAGCTGCTGAACTCATTGACATGCGCAATCACCATGGTGCTCACCCACGTATGGGTGCAACTGACGTATGTCCACTCGTTCCAGTTGCTGGTGTAACTCTCGAAGAGTGTGCTGAATATGCTCGTCAACTTGGTAAACGTATCGGTGATGAACTTGGTGTACCTGTATATGCTTACGAAGCTGCTGCTTTCACTCCTGCACGTCGTAACCTTGCTGTTTGTCGTAAAGGTGAATACGAAGCTCTTAGTCAACGTTTTGGTGTAGCTGAAGAAAATCCTGATTTCGGTCCAACCATATGGGACGAAAACACAGCTCGCACTGGTGCTACTGCAGTAGGTGCTCGTGATTTCCTCATCGCTGTTAACTACAACCTCAACTCTACATCTACTCGTCGTGCCAATGCTATCGCATTCGACGTTCGTGAAAAAGGTCGCCCTATGCGCGAAGGTGGTTCACCTGTAGGTAAAGTGATGAAAGACGAAAACGGTAAAGACATCATGATTCCTGGTACATTGAAAGGAACTAAAGCTATTGGTTGGTTCATCGACGAATACGGCATTGCTCAAGTGTCAATGAACATCACTGATATCAAAACTACTCCACTCCACGTTGCGTTCGACGAAGTATGCCGTTGTGCAGCTAATCGTGGTTTGCGCGTAACAGGCGCTGAAATCGTAGGTCTTGTTCCTAAATCTACTCTTATCGAAGCTGGTAAATATTTCTTGCGTAAACAACAACGTTCTGTTGGCCTTCACGACGAAGAAATCATCAAAATCGCAGTTAAATCAATGGGCTTGGACGACCTCAAACCATTCAACCCAGAAGAAAAAGTTATCGAATATCTCATCGAAGACAAAACTAAGAAAAAACTTGTCGATATGACATGTACTGGTTTTGCACAAGAGACTGCAAGCGAAAGCCCAGCTCCTGGTGGTGGTTCTATCTCTGCTTACATGGGTTCTCTCGCTGCTGCTTTGGCTACAATGGTAGCTAACCTCTCATCTCACAAAGCAGGTTGGGATGCTCGTTGGGAATTCTTCTCTGAATGGGCTGACAAAGGTCAAGCTATGATGAGCCGTCTCCTTTGGTTGGTTGACGAAGACACTGAAGCCTTCAACAAAATCATGGCAGTATTTGCTATGCCTAAATCAACTGATGAAGAAAAAGCTGCTCGTGCTGCTGCTATGCAAGAAGCAACACTTTATGCAACACAAGTGCCATTGGAAACAATCAAAGCTACAATGGAAACATTCCCACTCATCCGTGCTATGGCTGAAGAAGGTAACCCTAATTCTGTATCTGATGCTGGTGTAGGTGCACTTGCTGCTCGTGCTGCTGTATTGGGTGCATGCCTTAACGTGAAAATCAACGCAGGTGGCTTGAAAGACCGCGAAGTTGCTGACAAACTTGTAGGCGAAGCTGACGCTCTTGCTGCTGAAGCATGCAAACTCGAAGCTGAAATCCTCGAAATAGTAAATGCTAAAATTAAATAATAAGCCACTATAACTTATTATTAAGCAGGTTAACTCTTCTGAGTTAACCTGCTTTTTTGTATTGTTTAATGATAGTGATAGGGTTATATTTTATCTAAAATCTATTATGTCGTGTATGTGTAATATGCCAATGACATTATTTGAGTTTGGTGAATTTGTTACGGCAAGTGAGGTTATGTTGTTTGTGTCCATTATTTCGAGAGCTTGGCTTATCATAGCTTCTTGATGTATGTGTTTGAATGAGTGGGTCATTATGTCGGCAGCAGAAAGAGATTTTATGTTTTCGTGATGTTGTACTGCGCGACGTATGTCGCCATCGGTGATGATGCCTACACAATTGTCTTCGTTGTCATATACTAATGTCATACCTTTGCGCCCATTGCTTACTGTGTAAATAATGTCATTGAATATTGTATTGGTTTTGACTTTAGGTATAGTTGTTGACATTCGATGTTTTACGCGTGATAATAGTTGTCTGCCGAGAGCACCTCCAGGGTGGTATAGGGCAAAATTTTCTGCTTTAAATTGGCGTCGTTCCATAAGGCAGACCATTATAGCATCGCCAAGTAGCATAGTGGCAGTAGTTGAGGTTGTAGGGGCAAGGTTTAGGGGGCAAACTTCACGTTCTATGGGTACATTTAATACAATTTCAGCTTCTTGTGCTAATGCGGAATTTGGGTTTCCAGTGATGGCAATTATGCGGGTTCCTATATTTTTAAGGGGGGTGCAAATGTTGACGATTTCAGCAGAAGATCCACTATGAGATATTAGTAAAGCGATGTCGTTCTTTGCTACCATTCCGAGGTCTCCGTGCATAGCTTCTGCGGCATTTATAAATATAGCAGGGGTGCCTGTTGAAGCGAGAGATGCTGCAATTTTATGACCTACAATTCCGGTTTTGCCGATACCCATAATGACTAATTTGCCAGTACAGGCATATATCATTTCTATTGCTTGGTCTATTTCTTCGCCTATTGAATTTGCTATTTTTTTAAATTCAGCTATTTCTTGTTCAAATATTTGTTTGCTTCTTTCTTTCCAATTCATAGTAGTTGTTTAGTTATTTTGTCAATTTCGATGGCTTGTTGTAGAATTTTTTCTATTTCGGATAATTTTAATTGATTGGCTGCATCGGAAAAAGCTTTGTCGGGATCTGGGTGTACTTCGGCAAATATTGCATTAACACCGACAGCAAGTGCTGCACGCATGAGATGAGGTACCATTTCTCTGTTTCCTCCAGTAAAGGAACCTTTTCCTCCTGGTTTTTGTACACTATGAGTGGCATCGAATACGATGGGTACTCCAAATTGTCGCATTTCGACTAGTCCAGTCATATCTACTATAAGATTATTATAGCCAAATGAAGAGCCTCGTTCACATATCATAATTCGTTCGTTGCCAGCTGAACGTAATTTTTCTACGACATTATACATGTCCCAAGGGGCGAGGAATTGTCCTTTTTTTACATTTATAGTGCGATTTGTTTTTGCTGCAGCAATTAGTAGGTCAGTTTGGCGACATAGGAAAGCAGGTATTTGTAGTATATCAGCAACTTCGGCAACTATAGGGCATTGCCATGATTCGTGGACATCTGTTACGATGGGGAGGTTTAGTTCGTTTTTTACACGTTGTAGTATTTGTAATCCACGATCTATTCCTACTCCACGAGGAGAGGAGAGTGATGTGCGATTGGCTTTGTCGAAGGAGGATTTGAATATGAAAGGGATTTCTAATTTATTGCAAATGTTTTTTAGTTCAGAAGCGACTTCTATAGTCATTTCTTCGGATTCTATTGCGCATGGGCCTGCTAATAAAGCAAATCTGCTATTTTTACTGATACTTATTGTGTCTGTTATGTTGATAGTTTTCATATGTTAATAAGAATATGTTGCAAAGGTAGTAAAAACAAATGGAATACCAAAATTTAAGTTTATCAATTGTGGAGATTTTTATTGAAAATAGTGTATGGAGTGATAGAAGTGTGTTATTGCACATAGCTTTATAGTATATTTATAGTATGTTTATAATATGTAGTAGGTATGAAATAGGTAATAGGGAATAATTAGGAGGGTGTAGAGAATAGGGAGTAGGAAAAAATGTTTTATTATAAAGGGGTGTTGCGAGATAATTATTTTTTTTGTATCTTTGGAGATTAATTGGTTAAATAGGCTTATTATGAGTAGATTGAAATATATATTGTTGGTTCTCACTTTGTTAGTTGGTGTGAGAGGATATGCAGATAGAACAGAATTGGAGCAAGCAGGGATGAAGTTGTCGCAATTTTTGTTTTATCTTGATAATTTGTATGTTGATACGGTGGATGTGGGAGAGTTGGCAGAGAAGGCAATAGTGGAGGTTTTGCAAGAGTTGGACCCACACTCGACATATATTGCGGCGGAGGATGTGGCAGAGATGAATCAGGGGATTCAAGGAAACTTTGAAGGGATAGGTATTTCGTATCAGTTTATAAAAGATACAGTTGTGGTGAGTCAGACGATAGCAGGGTGTCCAGCAGAGAAAGTGGGGATGTTGCCAGGCGATAGATTGACGCATGTGGGCGAGACATGTATTGCTGGTGTGGGTATGAAGCAGTCGGAAATACCGAAATTGATACGTGGACCGAAGGGGTCGAAAGTGAATGTGACAGTAGCGCGTAGAGGAGAGAAAAAGCCTATAGTATTCACGATTATACGCGATAAAATTCCACTTCACTCGGTAGATGCAGCATTTTATGTGGCAGAAGGAGTGGGGTATGT
Organism: Candidatus Aphodosoma sp.; assembly: GCA_045629685.1. Classification (GTDB taxonomy): domain Bacteria; phylum Bacteroidota; class Bacteroidia; order Bacteroidales; family Paludibacteraceae; genus Aphodosoma. The sequence continues at coordinate 22,097 of JAZQRP010000009.1, forward strand.
GAAATTGAATAGTTTTTCGGTGACAACGACAGATGAGATAGCGCAGGCATTGGAAGAGTTGGAGAGAGAGGGAGAGTTGAAGAGTTTAGTGCTTGATTTGCAGTCGAACGGCGGTGGTGTGATGTCGGCAGCGATAGAGTTGGTGAACTTGTTTTTGCCAAAAGATAGATTGATAGTATATACCGAAGGAGTACATCAAGATAGATTCTCGGCAATGTCGTTCAGCGGTAAGAAGTTGATAGATATGCCATTGTATGTGTTGATAGACGAACATTCGGCATCGGCAAGCGAGATTGTGTCGGGTGCATTGCAAGATTGGGATAGAGCGACGATAGTGGGACGTAGATCGTTCGGTAAAGGATTGGTGCAAAGACCATTGAGAATGAAAGATGGGTCGGAAATACGATTGACAACATCGAGATATTATACACCATCGGGAAGAAATATACAGAAACCATATGCAGAGGGGAAAGAGGAGTATTATAAAGACCTAGAGAAGAGATATGCGCATGGCGAGTTTGTGAATCCAGATAGTATAACATTCCCAGACTCGTTGAAATATAAGACATTAGTGGAAGGTCGCACCGTGTATGGTGGTGGCGGAATATTTCCAGATGTGTTTGTGCCATTGGATACAACACGGGTGACAAAATTACATAGAAATGTGGTGGCTAAAGGCGTGTTTGCGCGGACAGTGAGTGAGTTTGTGGATGGAAATAGGAAAGTGTTGTTGCGCAAATATAGCACATTCGAAGAGTTTGAAACAGGATTTGAGATGAGCGAGAAGATGTATGATAGATTGATAGCGAATGCTCGTGAGGAGAAGGTGGAGTTTGATGATGCAGATGTAGAGAAGAGTAAGAGCCTGTTGATGTTGCAGATGAAGGCAGTAGTGGCGCAAGGATTGTATGGAACAGAGGCATTTTATAGAGTGATGTGTGTGGAGAATGCGGCGTTGGAGAAGGTGTTGGGGATGATAAAAAAGTAAATTTAAATAAAGATAAAAGATATGACACAAATTCAAGAATTGGGCGAATTTCGCCTTATCGATGCACTAACAGAGTGTATCGAATTGCAAAATGAATCATCGAAAGTGGGCGTAGGCGACGACTGCGCAGTGATGAACTATGGTGAAAAAGATGTGGTGGCGACAACAGATTTGTTGTTGGAAGGTATTCATTTTGACTTGACATATACACCTTTGAAACATTTGGGATATAAAGCAGCGATGGTGAATATCTCGGACGTTTGCGCAATGAATGCTCGTCCAACACAGATGTTGGTTAGCCTCGGTATCTCGCAACGCTTTCATGTAGAGCAAATTGAGGAACTTTATGCAGGTATTTATTTAGCTTGCGAGAAAGCAGGTGTGGATGTAGTCGGTGGTGATACATCGGCATCGTTGACAGGTTTGACAATTAGTATCACTTGTCTTGGCGAGGTAGAGAAAGATCGCGCAGTGTTGCGTAGTGGAGCAAAAGAAACAGACTTGATTTGTGTGACAGGCGACCTTGGTGCTGCATATATGGGATTGCAATTGCTTGAACGTGAGAAACGTATATTCGAAAGCGGACAAGATGAAGGATTCCAGCCAGATTTTGCAGGCAAAGAGTATATCCTTGAACGCCAATTGAAACCAGAGGCATGTATAGATACAGTTAAATATCTTCGTGAGAAAAATATTGTACCAACAGCGATGATGGATGTTAGTGATGGATTGTCGTCGGAATTGTTGCATATTTGTAAAGCGAGTGGAGTAGGATGTCGCGTGTATGAAGATAAATTGCCAATTGATTATGCCACAGCGTCGATGTGCGACGAATTTAATATGAACTTGACAACAGTGGCGTTGAATGGTGGAGAAGATTATGAATTGTTGTTTACAGTGCCACTCTCGGAACACGAAAAACTACAAGGGCTTGAAGGTGTGCATATTATTGGTCATATTACAGATGCAAATGCAGGTGCAGCGTTGATTACACGCGATGGACAAGAGATGCAGATTACAGCACAGGGTTGGAATGCGTTTAAGGCGGAGGCTGATGCAGAATAGTTGTTTGAAAATAGCGGTGTAAAATACATTTGTGTATGTAATCTTTTTTTTGTAACTTTGCAGTCGCAAAAAAAATGAATTAATAATTTAATAAAAATATGAAACCAATAAATTTGCTTTCTATCGGTATAGCTTCTGACCATGCTGGTTATGATTTGAAAGAGGCTGTGAAAAAATATCTTGAAGAACAAGGTGTTATTGCTACTGATTTTGGTACAAATAGCACAGATAGTTGTGATTATCCTGATTATGCTCACCCACTTGCAAATGCAGTAGAACAAGGTGCTTGTGAGTTTGGTATTGCAATTTGTGGTAGCGCAAATGGTATCACTATGACAGTGAATAAACACCAAGGTTGTCGTGCAGCAATTTGCTGGGAACCAGAATTGGCAGCTCTTGCTCGTCAACATAACAATGCTAACGTGCTTTCATTGCCAGCTCGTTTTATTTCAGAAGAGAAAGCGTTGGAGATTGTGAAAACATTCTTTGCAAATGATTTCGAAGGTGGTCGTCATGAACGTCGCGTAGAAAAAATTGCAATCGCAACTGCTGAATAATAATTATTTGCTGTAACGCTATAATATGTATAATATATAGTCGCTATAGTTACTATAGTTGCTATCATTAAATAATTATGCATTGTGCATTATGAATTGGTTAAAGGAGGTGATTTTTAATTATTTAAGTAAAAAATAGATAAAAAAATATAAAAACACTTTGCAGTATCAAAAAAAACTGCTAACTTTGCAACCCGAATTTAAGTCGGGACGCTTTGTGCGTTTTGTTGCGATAAATAATTATTAATCAACCTATAAATTACAAATTAAAATGATTGTAGTACCAGTAAAAGAGGGCGAAAACATTGAAAAAGCTC
>JAZQRP010000010.1:0-7930 GCA_045629685.1 Candidatus Aphodosoma sp.
ACTTTCCCTTCCTCTATATTTTCCATTATCAAATACTTCAATACCCAATCAATTTTATCATGAGATTCGTATACCCTTTTATACACCTCACCATCTATAACCGAATCTCCTTCTATTTTATAATAAACAACTTCTTCCCAATCATTACCTTTGCCCAAAGGGTCAATTCCAGTAAGCAAAACATTCCAAATACGTCCTTCAACCAACATAGGTTGATATGCCATGGCGTTTATAACCATAAACATCAAGCAACTAATAAAAAACAAACGTCTCATAGTAATTTATTGTTTCAATAGTTAATACTAACTTGTCGGTGCAAAGGTAGCATAAAAAAACAAAACAAACAAGTATTTTTTGTATAAAATCAATCAATCAATCAATCAATATTTCTCCCTAATTTCAACATATTATAAATATAGGATAAATATACTATAAATATACTATAAATATATTATACACCTACCTACACCGAGGCTCAAAAATAATACCCCTATCAAAAAAAATAAAAAAACAAAAACATTTTTAACTTGTACATATAATATTTTTTCCGTATATTTGCACTCAATATTACGCAAGGGCACAACCCTATAATTGTTTAACTAAATTTTTATCGACTTGGACCCGAACCCCTTCCTATCATCTAGCATTGTACAACCATTCAGTATCAATGCATTAATTGCTTTTATCCCTACTTTAATATGCCTATTCGTGTCGGCTTTTGTATCGGCTTCCGAAGTAGCATTTTTCTCTCTTTCTCCTAAAGATTTCGAACAAATGGAGAACGAAAATCACCCAGCAGACGAAAAAATTAAGTCACTATTGCAAAAACCTGAACATCTGCTTGCAACTATCCTCATCACAAACAACTTGGTGAATGTATCTATCATCGTTCTCTCGTCGTACATCATCAATCAAACACTCAATTTCAGCGCATTCCCTATTCTCGGTTTCATTTTCGAAACTGTCCTCATCACATTTATCATATTGCTCGTGAGCGAAATTATGCCTAAAATTTTCGCTCAACAACATGGCTTACGCATGGCTCGTTTCGGAGCTGGCGCGCTCAAAACATTGCGCAGCATCCTTAAACCTTTCGTCTGGATTTTAGTTAGTTCCACCTCTATCGTCAACAAACGCCTTGCTAAACACAAACATGGTGCTAACTTGTCAATGGACGAACTTTCTCAAGCCCTCGAACTCACTTCCGACGCCATACAAGAAGATACTGACATCCTAAAAGGTATCGTCAACTTTGGCAACCTCACCGCCGCAAGTGTCATGACTTCACGCTTAGACACCGTAACGTTAGACGTCACTACTCCATTCGACAAAGTCATCGATTGCATCGTCGAACACGAATACTCACGTATCCCAATCCTACAAGGCTCTATCGACAACATCCGAGGCGTACTCTATGCCAAAGACCTCATCCCTCACCTCAATAAAGGACCTTTCTTCAAATGGCAAACTCTTATCCGCCAGCCCTATTTCGTGCCCGAAACTATGAAGTTGGACGACCTCTTGCAGGAGTTCCAAAAAAATAAAATCCATATCGCCATAGTGGTCGATGAATTTGGAGGTACCTCTGGTATGGTAACTTTAGAAGACGTACTCGAAGAGATTGTCGGCGAAATTAGCGATGAGTATGATGTAGATAACTCATTATACACTAAACAAAACGACGGCTCATACGTATTCGAGGCTAAGATTATGCTCACCGACTTCTTCCGTGCCACCGACATCGACTCCGAAGATTTCGAAGATATCACTGAAGAAGTCGATACTCTCGCTGGACTAATTCTAGAACTCAAAGGCGATTTCCCTAAACTCAACGAAGAAATTACGTACAAAAACTACAAATTCAAAATCGTTGCGATGAATGCACGACGTATCCTAAAAGTAAAATTTAACATAATTCTTAATTCTCGTGAATAAATATATAATCGCATTATTTGGGTGTATTGCCATTTTGGCTAGTTGTGGCAAAAAAGCGCAACCTAAACCGTATGGGTATTTCAGAATTGATTTACCAAATCATGAATATGTTGAAGTAGATAATTTGGGCCCATATAGCATCGAAAAAAGCATCTATTGCCAACCCGACAAATCCGACAACACACATGCCACCGAAGCCGATGAATGGATCAATTTAGTATATCCGTCAATAAATGCAAAAATACACCTAAGCTACAAACGCATCAATGCGTCAACTTTCCAACAAGTCACCGAAGAGAGTCACTCTTTAGCCTATAAACACACCGTTCGCGCCGATGCCATCCAAGAAAGCTATTATGGCAACGACACCACTCGTGTCTATGGCATTCTATACGAGATGAAAGGCAATGCCGCTTCTCCAGCACAATTCTATGTCACTGATAGTGTTAGCAATTTCTTGCGTGGGTCGCTCTATTTCAACCACACCCCTAATGCCGACTCCATCGCCCCAGCTGCCAACTATGTATTACAAGATATGGTACACCTAATTGAAACTCTCAGATGGAGGGTTGAGAATTGAATGTAGGGACACTCGGCTCGAGTGTCCGAACGAGCAAAGCGAGTAAAAAACTTGTCTTTTTTTCGCTGAGATAAAAACTTCAGTTTTTAGCAAAGCGTATGTCAAAAAAGAATAAATTTTGTTCTTATGTCATTCTGTCTAAAATAATCTCTAAAATAAACCAACAAAATACAAAATACTATGCTAATCGAAAAACACACCTACGATAATGGCTTGGCAATAGCTTTATGGGACATTGCCGAAACCGAAGAACAACTAATGGAATTGCTCGACAACGATGCCGTTGTAGCAGAAGAACTTATCCCATTCACAAGCACTAAACGCCGTTTAGAATACCTTGCATCACGTTGTGCATTAAATGAATTGACAGGCGAATCGCAACACGTCTGCTATCACCCTAATGGTGCACCTTATTTGGTTGATAGCACACTTAACATCAGCATCTCTCACACAGGTCACTATGCTTTAGTAGCTACACATCCTACTTCCAAAGTAGGCATCGACATCGAGCGCATTGGCGACAAAGTGGGTCGTGTGCGCCACAAATTCTTAAGCAAAGAAGAATTAGATTCTATTGATGCACGTTCCGAAAAAATCCACCTCACCATTCTTTGGGCTGCCAAAGAGGCCATGTACAAAGTAATGGGCATCGAGACAGTCGAATTCACCGAACAAATCCACATCGAACCATTCACTCCTTATATGGAGGGCGAAATCATTGCACACGAAACAGCTTCGGCTGAAAAGAAAACTTATAAACTACAATACAAAGTCTACCCTGAGTTTGTTATTGTACACACAATCTAAGATATCAAACGCAAATTCCCGTAAATTAATCATTAATTTATACAGATAATTTACGATTAATTAATGATAATTTGTGTTTACAAAAAAATACAACGCAAATTTCCGCGAAAAAGCATTGACAATTTACGACCAAATATTAGCCAACAAAGCTGCAGGACGCAAGATGTTTGCCCTGCTCATCGACCCCGAAAAGTGTTCGGATGAATGGTTATGTCAGGTGATGACAACAATCAATTTTTGCAATAAGCGAGAGCAGAACCAGACTTGTGTGAGTTATGCCGAGCAAAGCAAAAATCTTGAGCGAAGCGAAAAACAGTCGGCACTCAGCAACCAACTTTTCATCTTCGTCGGTGGCAGTCAACTCAAAGATTCGGTCCACAACACGGTGGCGCGCATCAAGCAACTCACCTCGCTGCCTGTAGTGATGTTTCCAGGCGATGCGTCGCAATTTGCCGAAAATGCCGATGCTCTACTATTTCTCTCGCTAGTGTCGGGTCGTAATGCCAAATATCTCATCGAGCAACATATCGAGGCATCGCGTGCCATCAAATCATCGGGCGTCGAATGTATCTCTACGGGCTATATCCTCGTTGATGGAGGCAAACTCACTGCCGTTGAGCGCGTTAGTCACACATTGCCCTACCCCACCACCAACCCGCAACTCATTGCCGACACAGCTTTGGCGAGCCAACTCCTTGGTCATAAAATGGTGTATCTCGAAGCTGGTAGTGGAGCCAATCGTCCTGTGCCACAAAACATTATAGCCGAAACGCGCAAAGCTATCGACATTCCTCTCATCGTGGGCGGAGGCATCAAAACTCCCCAACAGATGATGGATGCCTTCAGCGCTGGTGCCGACCTCGTCGTCATAGGCAACCACCTCGAATCCCATCCCGAAAACCTAATCTTGTTACTTAACCAACTTTAATTTTTTATTTTTTCAACATAAGTACATTTTTATTTATTCGTTATTTATAAGTTCATCGGGACAACTACTTTTTCAAGTACAAAAATTATATACTTATACTAAAGTGAATTCTGTACTTCTGTTAAAATAAATCACAAGGCTTGTACTTAAAAAACAATGGCAAACAACAAAGCAATTAAAAGTATAAAATAACCAAATCGTCCAATAAATAAATTTTGTACTTCTGTTAAAATAAAACAAACACACAAAACCTTAATCATATGAAATTCAAATTCTTATCAATTATGGCACTTGCTGCTGCACTCGTCGGATGCTCGAACACGGCTCGCATCGACGAATCAAGCGACCCTAACTACATCGGTCGCCATCAAATGACTATCACCGACGGACGCGTGTCGCCTGAAGTGCTTATGGCATTCGGTCGCCTTGGCGACGTACAAGTTTCGCCCGACCAAACCAAAATCCTTTATGGCGTTGGTTACTATAGCGTTGCGCAAAACAAGAGCAACCGCGAACTCTTCATCATGAATGCCGATGGCTCTGACAACCAACAAATCACCTCTACCCTCAAAAGCGAATCGGCTGCTCGTTGGGTAAAAGATGGCAAAAAAATCGCATTCCTTTCTGCTCAATCAGGCTCTATGCAATTATGGGAAATGAATCCCGATGGCACTGGTCGCACTCAAATCTCTAACCGCGAAGGTGGCATCTCTGACTTTCTCTACTCGCCTGATGGCAAACAAGTTATCCTCATTGCCAACGTGAAATGGGGCGAACGCACTACCGACCGCTACCCTGACCTCGACAAAACTTCGGGCATCATCGTCGAAGACCTTATGTACAAACATTGGGATGAATGGGTGACAACAGTGCCTCATCCTTTCCTCTACGACTACGATGGCAAAACTCTTAGCAACGAGCGCGATATCATCGAAGGCGAACCATTCGAGTGCCCACTCAAACCGTTTGGTGGCGCCGAACAATTGGCTTTCTCGCCTGATGGCAAACTCATTGCCTATACTTGCAAAAAACTCTCTGGCCAAGCCTATGCCCTCTCTACCAACACCGACATCTATCTCTACGATGTGGCTGAAGGCAAAACTGTTGCCAACCTCTCCAAAGATATGATGGGCTACGACATCAACCCTACTTTCTCGCCTGATGGCACTAAACTTGCGTGGGAAAGTATGGAACACGATGGCTACGAAAGCGACAAAAACCGCCTCTTCGTCATCGACCTCGCTACTCGCACTCGCTCATATATCACTGCCGATTTCGACCAAAATGCCAACTCATTGCAATGGGATGCTGAAGGCAAACACATCTATTTCATCAGTTGCTGGCACGGTTGCACTCAAGTGTATAAAGCCAATATCGAGACAAAAGAGATTCGCCAACTCACAGAAGGTCAACACGATTACGAACAAATCGCCCTCTGTGGCAACAAAATCATCGGTGTACGCCACTCAATGTCGATGCCAAACGAAGTGTATAGCATCAACCCAGAGAATGGCGAACAAGCTCAAATCACATTCGAAAACCGCCACCTCCTCGACCAACTCCAAATGGGCAAAGTAGAACCTCGCTGGGTGCCTACTACCGATGGCAAAGAGATGCTTGTATGGGTTATCTATCCAGCTAATTTCGACCCTGCTAAAAAATATCCTACTCTCCTCTACTGCCAAGGTGGTCCACAAAGCCCAGTAAGCCAATTCTGGAGCTATCGTTGGAACTTCCAAATCATGGCATCTAACGACTATATCATCGTAGCCCCTAACCGTCGCGGACTCATCGGTTTCGGACAAGAGTGGCTCGAAGCCATCTCTAAAGACTATGGCGGACAATGTATGCGCGACTACTTCTCGGCTATCGACCACGTAGCGCAAGAGCCATTCGTGGATAAAGACCGTCTCGGATGCGTTGGTGCATCGTTCGGAGGCTATTCTGTCTACTGGATGGCAGGTCACCACGAAGGCCGTTTCAAAGCCTTCATTGCCCACGATGGTATGTTCAACCTCGAACAACAATACCTCGAAACCGAAGAGATGTTCTTCGTAAATTGGGATCTCGGCGGTCCTTATTGGGATGCAAAAACTGCCGAAACATACGCCAACTCACCACACAAATTCGTGGACAAATGGGACACACCAATCATGGTCATCCATGGCGAAACCGACTATCGCATTCTCGCATCGCAAGGCATGAGTGCCTACAACGCTGCCAAACTCCGTGGCATACCAGCCGAATTGTTGATCTTCCCCGACGAAAACCACTGGGTGCTTCAACCACAAAACAGCGTGCTCTGGCAACGCCGCTTCTTCAACTGGCTCGACCGCTGGTTAAAATAATTATGAACGACATATGTACTATAAAAAACTCCCCTTGTTCGCACGAACTTGGGGAGTTTAATTTTAAATAAATCCCCTCACCCCTTGCACACCTCAAAACAAATCACTACCTTTGCACAAACAACCAAACAAACATCATTCCTATAGCTGCTATAGCCCCTATAGTTTCTATCAAAAAAATAACTATAAAAACAACAATAACCATGAAAAAAACATTACTCCTCCTTGTTGCCCTTATCACCGCAACAATCGCATTTGCCCAAACAGAAATCGACGGCATCTACTACAACCTCAACAACTCCAACCAAACCGCCAAAGTAACTTCTGCTGGTGGTAACTATTCTGGTGATATCACCATCCCCGAAAAAGTAACCTACAACGCTACCGAATATAGCGTTACTTCTATTGGTGATGAGGCATTTTATGAATGCTCATCTCTAACATCTATCTCAATCCCTAATAGCGTTACTTCTATTGGAAATTATGCATTTTTATATTGCTCATCTCTAACATCTATCACAATCCCTAATAGCGTTACTTCTATTGGGCAAAATGCATTTCATTACACTCCATGGCTAGATAATCAACCTGATGGATGTCTATATATTGGTAAATGTCTCTATCAATATAAAGGAGAAATGCCAGAAAACACACATATAAATGTAAACGAAGGTACTACTATGATTTGTGCTTCTACATTTTATGGGTGCTCATCTCTAACCTCTATCACAATCCCTAATAGCATTACTTCTATTGGAAAATATGCATTTGAAGATTGCTCAAATATAGCAGAAATACATATATCTGACATTGCCAAATGGTGTGATATTGATTTTAAAGGAATTCCAAGCAATCCACTATACAATAAGAATGCATGTTTATATGTAAGTGGCAATAAAATCACAGAATTAATAATACCCGAAGGTGTTGATTCTATTAAAAATTGTGCATTTTCTTCTTGCTCATCTCTAACATCTATCACAATCCCTAATAGCGTTACTTCTATTGGAAAATCTGCATTTTATTATTGCTCATCTCTAACATCTATCACTATACCTAATAGCGTTACTTCTATTGGAGATTATGCATTTCAATCTTGCTCATCTCTAACATCTATAACAATCCCTAATAGCGTTACTTCTATTGGAGAACGTGCATTTTATGGTTGCAAATCCCTCACCTCTATCACAATCCCTAATAGCGTTATTTCTATTGGAGAATTGGCATTTTATAATTGCTCATCTCTAACTTCTATCACAATCCCTAATAGCGTTACTTCTATTGGAGATGGTGCATTTTATTGGTGCTCATCTCTAACATCTATCACAATTC
>JAZQRP010000011.1:0-23167 GCA_045629685.1 Candidatus Aphodosoma sp.
ATAGGGATGTACCATCCCAACCACCAAGCAGTACTATAGATAGCATAAGAGATAGAATAATGTCTCGATTTCAAAAAAAACTCTCTTAAAATCATCACTATTCTCATCTTTGCTTTTGCAATTTTTCTTTTCATAATAAAATCATCTTATCAAATTATGTCGTATCTTATCCCAAATATACAAAGGTTTATTCCAAATAGATTTCAACATCAACCACGCCCCCATCACCACATTCCCCCGATGCAAATAAAACACCGCATTTCGTAGCGCATCCGCTGCTGCCGCATCACGCCTCAACCCCTTCAACTCCTCCGCCGACAAACTATCATAAAACTCCACAAACGTCAAATCCCCCTCACCCCTTCTACGACGACGCACATTCGTTTTCGTATATCGCATCTTAATGCTCATATAGAAAGTACTTGACGAAAGTCCACCCCCCTTACGATATCTGCACAACACCTCAGGCACCACCACTATCGCTTTACCATCTACATACAAGTCACTCATCCTCGTCCACAAATCCAAATCCTCACAATAATCCTGATAACGAGGTCTCCCCTCAGGATAACCCTCCACCACATATCCCCCCACACTCAACGCCACCTCTTTGTTATATATAGCCGTAGGCTGCATAAAAATCAACTTCCCCTTTTCTGCTTTTTTATAAAATCCCTCTTTAGTCGTCTCGCCCAAAAACAAACCACCCCCCAATTTCTTTCCACGCCCATCAATATACTCTAAGTAACATCCCACAGCCATCAAATCCACATCCGACATTATTTTCTCATACATCCTCTCCACAGCCTTCGGATAAAGCACATCATCCGAATCAAGAAACATCATATATTTCGTCTTCGCATGCCTCTCAGCAAAATGCCTAGCATACCCAATTCCACGATTCTCCTCAAACCTTACCAACTCATATTGGCGTGGATTTTCCCTAAAAAATCTCTCCACCAATGCCACACTCCCATCTGTCGAACAATCATCCACAATCAACAACTCAAAACCCTGAAAAGTCTGATTCATCACACTCTTCAAAGTCTCCTCAATATAACGCTCAGCATTATACACACATATCGCTAATGTCAAATCCATCATAAAGTACTATTTTGTTTTTATCAAATCTTTCTGAGCCGTAAAATATGGAATATATTTTATACAAAGTGGAATAGAAATATAACAACACAAAAGCGTCAAAACAGCAGTTATCCACACCACATACTCCGTTGGCACAAAGCTCAATTTCATCAACACCAACTTTATCGGACGATAAAACAAATGATGCGTACACAACAAGATTATAGAATACCGCCCACAATACGACACAAAAGGCACTCGTTTCACAATCTTGCACAACAACAATACAGTCATCACACTACACACCGCCAACAAATAAATCACAAACACATTCCCCACAACATTGTTGTAATGAAACCCTATATGTGCACCTCCCGACCACCAACTCAACCCTACCGACGCCCCATATAGCAACAACACCCACAACCAATTATATCTATCATATCTGTTCTCACTCAACAAATCCGACTGTTTCAACCAATAGCCAAAATAAAAATAAGGCAATGCCGTCATAGCACTATCCACCACACATGGCAAATATATATCATTCCTACCCAAATACATTCCCACACCACCAATCATCAAAACCACAACAGCCCTCAACCACTCTTTCGTCAACATCTCATGTATAACACAAAACATAATGTTCGCCCAAAACAGAGCCAACAAAAACCAAATCGGACCATTAAAATATTGTCGTTGCGTGAACACATCCAACACACTCTTCGCGTCCGACACTACCAATCCCGGCACAATCCAATTAACAACATAAAAAACAAAATACCCTAACAAATAAAAAAACAAGAAAGGAATTAGAATTTTATTTGTTTTTTTTATCAAGAAATTCTTTCCGCCACCGTATGATTTAAAGAACAAACCAGATAAAATGAAATATAGAGGCATCCTCACATTTTCTAAACCTGGAATAGCAATATTCACCCCCACGTGCCCAACAACAACCAACAAAATGCAAATACCCTTTGCTAAATCTATAAATTCTATTCTATCTTTCATACTTATTTAACAACGAATACACCAAAAAACACAATCAAAACAACCTCAAAATTAAAAAATATTTAACTCTATAATACAAAAACTTAAAGAAACCATTTTTGCCATATATCTTCCATATATAATACCCTCTCATATTTCTACGCACCGAATCCACAATATTCAACACCTTTGGCAATAATCTACTATCTGAAACCCCACAAGTATTTGTTGAATGCAAACGATAATACATTGTCGGTTCTAAAATAGTCTCTATCACCCCCCCCGCATTTGCTACTGCCATAGCACAAATCGAATCATGAACTCGCACATTGATAAATGGCAATGCTACTCTCTTCACCTCTCTATTAATCAACATCGTGCATCCACCCACAATGGTATAAATAGCAAGAATATTCGGATTTTTCAATTTATCTATCTTCTCTTTTACTTTCTCTATTGATATATTTCGAGGATTAAATTCCGATTTCAATCTCACATTCAATTCTGCATCCGTATGCGTTCTATCCGTGTGTACTATAATCGGAACATTCTTACCATTTCTGCATTCACTCTCCTTCATCCTCTCCAACGACTTATCTACCTTATCCTCAAACCACACATCATCCTGATCACAAAACATATAATATTCACTCTCCACCATATTGAGTAGCGACATAAAATTCATCCCTGCCCCTTGTCGTGTCAATCCCACATCCACCAACACAATGCGCTCATCATCATACGATTTGATTATCTCCAAAGTCGCATCTTTCGAACCATCATCCTGAATATAAAGCGTCCAATCTCTGTTTGTTTGACACAAAATACTATCTATCTGCTCTCGCAAATATTTCTCCCCATTATATGTTGCCATCAATATAGCTATTGATGTTTTATTCTCTATTTTTGGCATAATATAAAAATCAAATTGTCTTTATTATCCTTGCTGGATTACCCACCACCACACTATTAGCAGGAATGCTCTTCGTTACAATAGCTCCTGCTCCAATAACTACATTATCCCCGATTGTTATATCCCCAATTACAACAGCCCCAGTACAAATCTTTACATTATTCCCTATGCGAGGTCTACGACCTAAGCCATGAGCTCGTCCAATAGTAACATTATGTAAAATTTCACAATTTTCGCCTACTGATTCCGCAAAAATAATTGTTGAAAAAGCATGTTTTAAAACTAAACATTTTCCTATAAAACAAGATTTTGTTACAAAAAAAAGATTTTTACAATGTGGCACAATGTATGACAATAATTTCCCAATTCCTCCTATTCTATATAAATAGAGACTACGATACTCTGGATATGCAGCACACATACGAATAAAACAGAGAAAAGTATTTTCATACCGAACCACTCTCCACTTAACTTCCCATGCTCTTAGTTCTTCTTCATTATATCTATATAACCCCCAAAAAATATAAAGCGGAGTAAACAATAAACACTTTATTCTAAAAATAAATTTATCCATTAGCTAATTTTTATATATAGTTTCAAAATACTTAACTGCAGAAAAAATCATCAAAATACCCCACAAATATGCAATATTAGTAACACCTCCACCTACTCCAGCAAAATACATCATTGTCGGTAAAGAAATAAACTTTATACAACATGAAAAAACAAATATCAAAGACACACTATAACTTAACAAACCATATTGATCAATATTACCAATTTTCGCTTTTTGCGACATACCATGATATTTATCCTCTACTCGAATTGTCCCCTTTCCAAACCATGTTTCTGGGTCATTTAAATCCATATTCAACGTATTCAACCATGGTGTAATACGCGAAGCTGCACTACCATCCGTCTCTCTAACAACCTCAGCATCCAATGTCAAGGTCGCATTAATTACATTTACTGCTCTATCTAATTGATGAATATTCATCAATGGCAATGTAAAATATAAGCCCATAAATACTGGCACTACATACCACAATCGTTTTGCTTGCACAAAATACATCGCCTGTATCATCAACACAATAAATGCTGTACCCGAACCCATCGTTGTCATTGTATAGAGATAGCCTATCGTCACCCATCGATGAAATGGTTCAAATATTCTTTTCAATGACAGTTTCTCCTCCTCCACTATCTCGCAACACCGCAAATAGGCATAATACAATGCCCCCAATACACGCGCCGATGATGATGGCTCTTGCGTCCAAGTTGGCAATTTATCTATAGCAAGATAATATTGGTTATATAAATTTATAAATGGCAAATTACGAATACCCACCAACACACACACCTGCTGTGCTAGCAAACAGACAGCATACGCCAATATCATAAACCGCAATAGCCGAATGAAATATAATAGCGAAAAAGCATGCTTTTTATAGAGCAGGTTGTAAAACACTATGTATGTTATCAAAAACATACCCAAATAACCCAATGTTGAAAACCGCACATAATCCTGCATAAACGCACATATCAACACCACTGCCATATATAGCGAGCACCACAATGTCGCTCGTGTCATATATGGTGTTCTAAACACCAACAACAACGGAGCTAAACCCATCAATGCCACCTTCAACGGACTCACGCCATAGCCCTCTATAGCTACAAACTGCGTACACATCGTCACCAAATATATGGTGGCAATGCCCCTATTCGACGTTATATCTTTTAACTTAAATGGTAATTTCATAATTTATTATCTCCTTCCTAACATAAAACGTGCTTTATTGTTGAACAACCACACAAGTGGATATGTCAACAACACCGTCACTACAAAATAGACAATCGTTCTCCACCCCACAAATTCGCCACACCCCATCACATATTTATCAAAAATCTGACACAACACCAACACTATAGAGTAGTGCGTAACCATCAACACCAACGAATTGCGCCCCCAATAAGCAAAAAATTGCATTATATGCCATCTCTCCACCACACTTGCCAACAACAACAATCCCAATGGTCCAAGCACCGATGGCACAAAATGTGATATAACGCCCAAATTCAGATACGAAAAACTTGAAAAATAGATGCTCAACCCAATTATCACCGCACTCAACCCCAACACCTTCCAACTCTGCCAACTACTCATATTTGCTTTATAATCTTTCGCCACCAAATATCCGATTGCAACCACAGGCCATGCCACCATCATATTCCTGATAGTATAAAATGGTGCATCAATAATCTGATTCAAACTACTCAAATTGCGATATTCACCTGCCCAACGGCCATATAGATAGAGATAAACAAAAGTGAACAACAACGCCCCAAAAGTCAACAACCAACACTTTCTGTTCCGTAACCATACAAAAATAATCTCGCCAAAGAACAGTGATGGCAAAAACCACAAAGTGCCAATACCACGCAAAACTACTGTTTTATACACCTCTCGTCCTATAAACATCACATCATAATATCCACACAACAGCAATATCAAATCAAACAATAGTATCAATCCCGAAAACCACAAATAAGGCACACCCAACGATTTCAATCTTTTATGCACCAACTCCTTCACCGACATCCTATCATCTTTCAAACCCATCACCCAACCCGAAGTAAGATAGAATGCCGAAATCATAAACATCCCAATCCAGACGTTCAACCACAGCGGTATCACCCCAGCTTCAAAATGAAGGAAAGTGATACACAATATCGACAATCCCTTCAATATATCAATATAATCTAATCTTTTATTCATAATTTTTATTAATATGTCTCTCACGGAACGCACAGAAAACACGGAAAATTTTATTTATCTGTATAAGAAAAAACTCAACGAGAGATAAATCTCTTATAAATAGTAAAAATCAACACATATAATCTCATCGAGAGAATCGAAATCTGCCTACCCCACCACAAATCCTTACTATACCTCCTATAAAAATATATCCTTGACCTCTCCCAATGCTTAAACCGCTTCACTGGGTCACCTTTTTCGCTCTTCACATGTCGATGCACCGCCTGCGTATCCGCCAAATAATACATCTTCTTGCCCGTCATCTCCACTTGTCGCGCCAATATCGCCTCCTCGCAATAGAGAAACGGATACTCATCAAAATAACCAATCTTTTCAACAAACGACATCCTAAGCATCAAGCAGCACCCACTCACTTTAGCGCACTCATGACTCTCCTTATAGTTATCGATAAACGAATAGGTATCTACAGGTTTTTTACGGTTAAATATCTCCTTCACCCAACCAAAAGCCGAATGCCAATCACCATCGGGTAGCATAGGGTTTTGGTGAATCCCCTCAGGCGTAACAATATCCGTTGCCGCCACCACGATATCCTCATCGCGCTCCATCACCTCCACAAGTTTTGCCAAGTAGTT
Source organism: Candidatus Aphodosoma sp. (assembly GCA_045629685.1). Taxonomy (GTDB): domain Bacteria; phylum Bacteroidota; class Bacteroidia; order Bacteroidales; family Paludibacteraceae; genus Aphodosoma. Next base: position 6,404 of record JAZQRP010000011.1, read on the forward strand.
CACATCAGTTAGCTCCATATCTGGATTTATCACCAAAGCATACTTCGCCCCTAACTCCGTAGCACGACGCAGACCAATATTATTCCCAGCCGAATACCCCCTATTCTCCTCCGCATAAATCAACTCCGTTGAACCGAAGGTCTTTGAGCCTTTGGCGATAAAAAGTTGAGAGTAATCTGTAATCTGTAATCTGTAATCTGGCAAAGAATTGTCCACCACAATCACATGCAACTCCTCATTGAGTTTTTGCTTTTGCAAAAACTCAATGCACTTCCTCGTATCCGCCGCCGAATTATAGTTCAATATTATCGCTGCTATTTTCATTATAGTCACTCATCAGTTTTTATTTACTCTGTCAATATGTATTTTATATTTCTGATTACGACTCGTTGGCTTATCTGGTATAGTCATAGTAATCACTTCTGACTCGAGCATCTTATCCAAATACTTATCCTTAATTGTACGTACCGAACAAGAAGCTATACTAGCAAGATCTTTTGCTGATTTAGGTTCTACTAAAGCACTTAAAATAGCTACAACAATATCCCTATCTTTTTCTTGGATATAAGTAGGTATTAACTTATCAATTAACTTAGGAAATATCTTAGGAAATATCTTAGGATAATCATCTGCTACATCATGTAAATCAGCATGTTTTATTGCAGAATAACTTATTACCTCAAAGGCCGTTATCATATGTGTTGCTATTTTCATCTAAAAGTCCTCGAAGAGGGCCAACTATGCTTAACCGCTGTGTGACTTTTTGCGATAAGCGAGAGCAGAGTCAAGCTTACTTGAGCTATGCCGAGCAAAGCAATTTTTTCGATTAACGAGAGGAATAGAAACTTGTTTATATTCCCAAGTGAAGAAAAAATCTTGCTAAAAAAAATCTTGAGCGTAGCGAAAAACGGAAAAAACCTGCGGAAAAACAAGCACCTCGCCTTACGCCGTCCCTAAAAGGGGCGAACAATTATTATCTATTATATTTCAATCGTAAATACAAAAATCTTCTCACTTTGCCACTCACACTATGCAACCACCACAAATAAGGCATAAATCTATATCCAACAGTTAGAGCCAAACTCGCCTTATCAAATGCTGTGATATTTGCCCCTAAACAGACAAATTCAAACAACTCCTTCAATGTCATCCTACGCACTATGGCGACTATTTTCATCTATAAATATATCGTAAAAAGATTTTACGTTTAAGTACATGAACAAAATTATATGCTTTCAAAATATACTTTCTCAAAACTTCCCCAAAAGTAATATATACACTAATTCTGTCTAAACTAGTTATATGCTTACCACAACAAATCAACAAAAATATATCTTTAACACTCAATTTTCTAACAAAAGCTCGTCCATCAAACTCTCCGCAATAAGTTAATGCCATTAGATTCATATCTACATCTAAATTCAACAAACACTTTAATGTTGTATCCGCCCACAAATAGTAAATATCTTTTGTTACAAAATCTTTTTTATTTAACAAACTAACAAAACTTCTCACAATTTCAACATTTGCTTTTGTTATTTCTGTCTCTGCAAAACCTTGATTTTTCGCAAATTTAGGAGAAATAAACCCCGACACATCCTTATTATAACCAATCGTAGTTGGATAAGGCGATGCTGAAAAATAATTTTCCAAAAGTATCGTTGCTTCTGAACTTAATTGCCCTTTCTTAAAATACGACACAAAATCTCCACAACTTTTCAAATATACATCATCACGAATCCCAAAATAAGCAAATAAGGTAGTAGGAGCTAATTGCCGTTGTAATATATAATTTATCATCAACCTCGATGTTCCCAACCATCCAACATCCACTAACAACGCTTCACTATCAAACAAACCCTCTTGTCTAAAATAATCACATAATAAATTATATTCTACTTCAGCTTTAGCATGCAATACTTGCGTAAAATCACTATTAAAAAGCTTATTCAAAAAATCAGTCTCTTGCTCTCGAGTTGCAATATGATTATAATCAAACTCTACACCATAAGCTTTTAACTCATCCCTACTAAAGCCTAATTTATCTAATAGCACATCAACATATTTTCGATATACTGTATTACGATCAATAATCTTAAGATACTGCTCTTTTGTGGTTTCAACTAAATAAGGCAATAGCAAAGATTTTCTAGAAACAAAAAGATATTTCAATTCTGCATCAACACTTTCAACACATTCCATTCCTTTCATTAAAACATAACTATCTCTAGACAAAAAATAAATCCGCTTTATATCTTTTGTTTTAACAACATCACATATATATTTTATATACGAAACATAAGCAGGAACTACAAAGTCAGAAGCAAACGAATTAAATAACTCATTATTATTAGTGATACGCAATAATCGCGAATAAGAAACTAACAAAGACAACTGATATCTATCTCTCACATTATCACACAACTTCAAAATTTTCTTTTCAATCGCATTATAACCAGTATCCACTTTATAAGCTTTCACACCTTTTCTTTTAGCAATTCTTACATCGCTATATTCATTATCTCCATAATGCACCCATTGAGTTGGAGAGAATTCTTTTCTCACACAATCATACAACCCGCCTATCGATTTACGCTCATTCCATTCCGATGACACATATATTTTATCTTCTTCAACACAGCAACCCTCTCTCAATAAAACATCTTTCAAAAAATGAGAATCAAGATACATATCTGAGATGAAACAAATAGTAAATCCCTCTTTACGCTTTTGATTTATAACATTCCTTATTTCAGGATTCACTATTAAATTCTCAGACTCAATATCCTTCTCTAAATTATAAATATAATTCGGAGAATACTCTGTAAAAGCCAATAAATCAACATCTTCATAAATATCCTCTAATTTAACATCACGATTCAATTTATGCTTAATCCTACTTTCAACAGAGAGTCGCCAAAGCATAAACAAATCTTGTCGTATCTCATCCCCAGGATACAACCGCTCAGCCATCAAATAAAAAATATTCTCTGGCTTACCACACCGACGTATCAATGTCGTATCAAAAATATCAAACGATGCTAATTTCATTTCAAATCCAACACTTCTAACAATTTCCCATACGCTCTATCCCATGTAAACTTCTTAATATGTTCTATCGCATTAACCGCAAGACGACATCGCAACTCATCATCCTCTATCAATCGCATAATATTATCTGCCAACCCTCGAGCATCACGTACTGGCGACACCAACGCATTCTCCTCATCCACCGCCATCTCCAAGTACCCCTTATTATCAGCACACACCACCGCAGCACCACACATCATAGCCTCACCTACCGTAAGCCCCCAACCTTCAATATTACTTGTTCCCAAAAATATCGATGCATCATTATAAATTCTATTATGCGTCTCTCTATCTGGTCGTTGATAATATTCATACCATTCGGGCAAATCAATAGGACATTCTGGCATACCAAATAATACAACTTTCAATTGTGGATATCTCTGCTTTACCAACTCCAACGCCTCAAAACCATATTTACAACCTTTCAATTCAGCCGTATGGTATAACATCACAACAGTGAATTTATCTCGCGTATTAATTGGTTTTGTATATCTAAAATAGTTAAAATCAAACCCATTAGGAATAACCTCACAATTTTCTCCAACTCCCTCTATTATCTCTTTCAACCAATTAGCAACAGTGATTTTTTTCAAAGGATATTGATATGTCGAAAGTAACATCTCATCTGTAACAGCCCCCCAATTCTCATAACCTTGAATAAAATAATATTTCTTATCTGTCGGATAATCTTTCACATACATCGCAGTATATGGTGTTGTTGCGACATATATATCCGATTTAGGCAAATGTCGATAATTAAGAGATAATGTAAAATGCTCCTTCACACGTTTATCCAAATCAAACCATCTGCGACCACTATACCCTTTTATCAATCGCTGCACATATCGCACACAATTAGTCAATTTAAAATACAACGACTTCTTCATCCAAAACAACGAGCCCGAATAGACAATATTCACCCTATACCCATCCGCAACAAGCCGATTGGCATACTCATACACCACCTTATACCCCCCAGTCGGACCATCTACTGGATGTGGAAATATAAATGTTATAGTTGTCATACATTAAACATAAAATTTATCAATCCTCTTACCTAAATCTGCAATAAACAAATCTAATTTCACCAATTTAAACAATCGTACTCTCAATTTATCTATTAGCGCACACAAAATAATAACTGCAAATCCAAACACAAATAAATACACCCAATTAGGCATAACCCCTACAAACATATTAAACCATTCAACCAAATATTTTATACGCAACAACCCCTGCTCATGAATCAAATAAACAGCAAAAACATGTGAAGCAACAAACATTACAACCTTTGCAAACCAACTGGTATTTGACAATTGCCAATCCTTAAACCACAAAAAAGTAAATATCGCTAAACAATATGTTATAAAACTATTATAACCTAATTCAACAACATTACTAAAATAACGTGTACATAAGTTATACACTACCAAACACAAACACATTCCTATAAAAGAAAACCATCTACTAATTTTCAAAGGATAAAGTCTCAAATATCCACTTGTCAAAAACAGAGTTACCATCCATATCAAAGAAAATCCATTGCCAAACAATTCTCCTAATGGAAAAAATATAAACAACGTAGATGAAAGAAACACCATAGTCAACAACAATACTTGATACTGCCGTTTTGTAATATTCGAAACACTCTTTTGAATAAATGGAGATAACAACAAAAGAGCTAAATATTTTGTAACAAACCAATAATTAAATACAGTAGGTCCAAAAGAAATTACCGACTTTATCAAATCATAATTTGTTGCTTTACCAAATAAATATAATACTAACGTGATACCAAAACTATAAAATATAGCTTCAATTGCAGTACGTAATACACGTTCAAATTTAAATTGCGCAGTAATCAAAAAATACCCCGATATCAAGATAAAACAATCCACATGATGAGGCATCAACACAATAGGCAAATTATAGCCAGCACGACCACCCACATGCCCCATCACGATAAAAAGCATACATAATATGCGCAATATCTCTAAATTTATATCTCTTGATTTCATATACTGCTAATAAATTTAAATAATTTATTCTTAACCCGTTTTATAAAAATCAAAATACGTCGAACCTCTCTATTCTCAGCAGTTAATAACATCCGTTCATTTGGCAGTGCTCTAAATTTATATTTTTTTATTTCTAACAACAACGTACTATGAAAATTGCTCCCAATCCAAGTAGGTCTATCTATTGAACGTCCAAAATGATAATCAAAAGTCATTATTTTCCGTTCTATAAGATATTTCATATATTTCTGTTTATATTTTTCAGGCACAGAACGCCATACATACGATAAAAACCTTTCCTCATATTCAGGCGAGCCTTTAAAGGTATGCATACAACTCTCACTATGTTGTCTATAATAATAAACACACTTATCAACCAATACCACATCTTTTTCATTACAAAAAGCAACCTTTACATTTGCAATCACATCTTCTCCCATATTAATCTCACGAGGAAGATTAAAAACAGACAGGTCAAATAAACATCTCCTATACAATTTCGCAACTAGACCTGCCTCTTTTCCTAAAATCATATTTTGCCTATGCTCATCACACGAAATAATTCGATTTTTATATTTATTTTTTGTTGAATCAATATATAAATCTCCTCTAAATCTAACAATATCACCCAAAACAATATTAACATTAGGTTGCATATAAAACAACAACGTCTCTAATGCGTCAATAGCTAAAATATCATCTGCATCAACAAAGGTTATAAATTCACAATCTGTAGCCTCCAAAACACCTCTTTCACGCGCCTTTATCACCCCCGAATTTTCTTGATGTATAACCACAATTCGATTATCTTTCAAAGCATACTCATCACATATCGCATCCGAACCATCACAACTTCCATCATCAACTAAAAACAAACGGAAATTTTTATAAGTTTGTTGCAATACACTTTCTATACACTCAGAAAGATATTTACTTGCATTATAAACTGGTATTACAATTGCTATCTTATCTATTACCTCCATATTTTTTCAAAACAACCTGTAAAACATCAAACAATACCCAAGACAAACAAAAACAAAAAGACAATGACCTTGCTTTTACACTATCTTTTAAATATGAATCCCTTACTAAACGTATACCTTCTTTAGTCCTATATTTATCATAAAAATTTTTCCTTTCTAAATAATTACAACGATTTATATACAACATTAAGAATGATCTCATATAATTTCTAGCTAAAACTTCATCTAACTTATAGTGATATTTATCTCTCACAAAAATTTTATACTTACTAAAAATTTTAGATAATCGGTCATAATACAAATAACATTCTTTTGGAGAACGAGTATATTTAGTAAGACTATTTTCTGTATTTTGATAAAAATAATTAACTTCTGATACAAATCTAACTTTATTAACATAAGAAATATATTCATACACAAATATATTATCTTCCCATAATGTTAAATTTTCATTAAATCTAATATTATTTCTTAGAACAATATCAGATGAAAATATTTTTCCCCAAGAAAAACCATAAACTGGAATTGAAAAAAAATCTATAAAATTTTCTCCTACATATTCTTTTTCATCAAAACTATTAATAGAAACAATTTTATCATTCTTTACACTTATATGCCCTTGATAAATAAGTGCATCAACATCCTTATATTTATACAAATCTTGAATATAATTTACCGAAACCCAATCATCAGAATCTATAAATATAATATATTTACCTAACACATTATCCAATCCTAAATTACGCGCCGAACTAACCCCTCCATTCTCTTTATGGAATACTCGTATACGCGAATCTTTTGCCGCATACTCGTCACATATCTCACCTGATTTATCAGGTGAACCATCATCTATCAACAACAACTCAAAATCCTTCATCGTTTGTGCTAATATACTATCCACACAACGATGAAGCCACTTCTCTGCTTTATATACTGGGACTATTACGGAAACCTTCATTTCAATGAATAATTAAGAATTAAAAATTAAGAATTAAGAATTAAAAGTTAAGAATTCTACCCTTTGACAATCTCAGGAATCTATTTGTTTCTCCCTCAGATGACACGGATTACTTACTTCAAATCAACAATAACCCAAACCCCATCATTATCTTTTCCTTCTCGCCTTAATATTCCTTTTTCTTTCATCATAGAAATATCTCGCTCTATTGTGCGTTGACTCACCGACAACATCTCCGACATCTGTTTTGCTGTTATTGTCGGTGACCCTTTAATAAAACCTAATATTTTTCTCTGTCTTTCAGGCAGTTTAATCTCCGACATACCTCCGACAATATCATGAGCAGTATCATGAGCACTTACAGGCAAAATTATACGAATAAAGTTATCCGTGAACTTAAAACAATCTTCACCATACGCTCTTAAAATACGAGGAATACCAGAACCCAACGATTCTACCAATTCAACATCACGATAAATACGCATTAACTCTTTGTTTCGTGGAATAGAAATGCCATTAAAAAACTCCTCTTTTGTGAGAGATTCAGGCAAACGTCCTGCCGATGTAATTTCAAGTCTATCTGGGAATATCTCAAACTTGGGTGGCACTTCAAACGAATAATCATTATGCACTATTGCATTAATAACTGCCTCACGCAAAGCGACCTTATTCCATAATGGAGTTTCAATACGTTCCATAGGTGTTATAGTCGCAGCCGTTTTATTCTCAATATCTAATTTTGACAAAACACTTTTTGTTGCTTTGATAAGAGAACAATATCCATACTCATTGTTCTCAACCAACTCACAACGATCAAAACTTGAATATTTTGCGACTTTTATTGAATTACCATTTTCATCTGCTAACAGATACGCTACATAATTATATTTACCCTCATCTGTCAATAACTCCAATGTTCGCTTAAAATTATCATTGAGTCTTTTACCTCGTTCATCATAGTAGATACGTAACTGTTCAAAGCTCAAATCCTGACGATTAGATACAATACGCCCAATAGAGTTACGTGTACGCATGGCAAACAAACGGTCTATTTGCTCTTGTGGCATAGGCTCAGCTGATGTTCCTACACGCATAAATGCACCTCGTGGAGTCATTCCATACTTCGTTTTGAAATATGGTTTTTCAATACCACTTGCTACTGTAACTTTAATAATGCTTCGCCCATCCTTTTGCTCCTCTGCTACATCAAACAATCCCATTGCAGAAGGTGAGATGTTATGCTTGATTCGATCTTTCAATCTAAGCATACAACCATCTACATCATTGACGCCCACAGTTGCTCCATCCTTATCTATACCAATATAAATATATCCACCCTCTTTATAATTCAAAAAGGCTATAACCTCTTTCTCTATATCAAGTTCCGAAGTCAATTCCCTTTTATATTCTATACGATTAGTTTCTGTCATATGATGTAATTTGTATTTGTTTTATTATTTTTTATTAAATTCTCTATCCCCTTTAAAAGATATTAATTTTGATATGGATCTATTGGTTGATCATATCCTTCCGCTCGTTTAATTGCACCATCAACATATAATAATAAACTTTATAACACATAATAAATTATAACTCTCTCCAACTTACATCTTCTACCAATTTATTCTGATATTAATCAATATCTTTTACAAATAAACTATTCTTCACGCTTTCAATATCTTTTTTATCTATATTACTCAACATCATTCGCTCAACAAAAGTTGAACAAAAATCAGTTTTCTTTAACTGTGAAATTTGAATAGGTCCACTATTGTTTGTCCCAAAATAAACACCTGATGTTTGCCTAAAACCTAATTGAAGTAACTGATTTAATTCAACACAAATAGTTTGATTATTAATACATAATTCTTGTTGATCCTCCAGGAAACCATCATCTAATAGTTTTAAAAGAATTAATTGCCTATACGTTAAACTATTAAATATATTACCTTCTGTATGCAAATTATCCCAATCTATATTACCATCTGCAATTGCTTTACCCCAAAAATCGCCTAAAACTTCTAATTTTTTAAACTGAAATTCATTAATGGCATTTTGTAATATATGTAAGCTAAATTCAAGTGTATTTTGAATATAGTCATAAGACTCTGGATGAAGCAACGTTTGTTCCTCTGTGTTTATTAATTTATTAAATGTTTTTGTAGCGCGATTTATAACTATATCAAATTTCTTTTTTTGAATCTCAGATAATTGGTCTCTAAAATTTGAAGATGCCGTTTCTGTAAGTTTAGAAAATGAATTAATAGCTTTTACTATTTCAACAAATGAAGAAGGCAAAGATGATGCAACTATATTTATAACACCTTCTTTTATAATTTCACTAGGTGAATTATGTTCTGTATTTTTACTCATTTTATTTTATCAATTTATATTCTATTAATGTGCGTCCCCGTTGGGGACGAGGGGGGGATTCCTCTGGTCCGCAGGTTCCCGATGGTAACCAGCGATTATGCATAGTTGGACGCTTTCAGCGTCTAAAGAGGAACCACTAGTCTTTTTTTTAGTTACTAGTTGTTTTTGTGTTTGCGGACGCTCAAGCCGAGCGTCACCCTAACTCAGGAGGAGAATATGATGGGGCGTGCGTCCCCTACTTTTTACGGTATTGCTGTTTAGGATGTCTTGGCATATCAGGGTATTTACGTTCTAACAATCCTAATTCAAGCATCTTTGGTATAATTCTATCCTTTAAATAATTTAGACTTTTATTTATCTCTTTGGATATTCTTTCTAACGATTTATAATCAAGACAAATTTCAACAATCTCATTGTACAATTCATTCCTACTCAAACGCTTCTTATTACTTGCATCCTTACTAGCATCATTAACACCATAACTTGCATTATTAGACTCATTACTTGCATCCTTACTAGCATCATTAACACCATAGCTTGCATTATTAGACTCGTTACTTACATCCTTACTAGCATCATTAACATTATTTTGGATGGTACGCCAAATAATAGTCTTAAATTGATTTGCTGACTCCTCGTTAATAAAATCTACTTTTATATTTTCATTCATTACACGAATAATACCAGAGCCTAAACCACGATAAATCATCGTTTTACTAGCAAATGATGCTATCAATGGATTACGCTGACGCGAAACCCCCAATTTTATATCTGCACTCGAGTAGTCTCCCCACACATACACAAATCCTTAAATTCATCCTTATCCATAATCAAAAAACACTGCTATTATTTAAATTATCATCTATTTACTATTACATAAATATCTATATGCAAATTTTTCTTTTTGTCTTCCACAGATTTTTTAACAAGATTATTGCTCTGCTTTTGCTTGCCACAAAAAGTATATAGACGACAGACCCCCTCCGAGCAAACTCTCGTCCCCCTAACTCAGGGGGACACATTTATCGCCTCATTTATCGCCTCATTTAAATCTAAAACCTCTTCAAATCCTTCACGACATGGTATCTCAATTAAAAAATATGTTCTTAACTCATCTGTTTCAATTCGTGCCAAATCCGAACCATTTTTGCTGGATTCCAACCAGTCTTAAATTCAATTCGATTAGACTCTATTTTCCGCTTATACAATAAATCTTCAATATTAATTGGAATTGCCATAATACAAAAATTAAACTATATAAATCAATTTCTTTTATAAAAATAATACATATTACGTGATCTACATTTTGAACATTAAGCAATCGCTTATAATATGACCACGTCAATATTCTCCATAGTGTAGAGAATATTTCAAAAAATTAATGTAAATAACTAATTATCAGAATAATGATACAACAAAATATTATTTCCGCAAATTTTTTTCAGCCCAAACCCTTAGTTTCCACAAAAAGTCTATAGACGACAGACCCCCTCCGAGCAAGCTCTCGTCCCCCTAACTCAGGGGGACAATATGATGGGTCGTGCGTCCCCTACTTTTTACGGTAAAATACAATACCTTGCAAAGATAGTGATTTTTTTTGAATTATGACTTATTTTTGGACGTAAATTTTCCTTTTTTCTTGAACGTAAATATTCTTTTTTCTTGAACGTAAATTTCCGTAAATTTAACCGTAAATATTTTTTTTATTTTAGAAGATATATCAATGTGCCAAGACTTACTTGGTAGTTGTTGTACCTTAGGCAGCGGTCGTATTGCCTATTGGTTTCGGCATAGGTGTAGCGGGGATAGTAGCACGAGATGCGATGATAAAATGTGCGTCCTGATTCGCCAAATTGGTTGGCTAATGCCATACCGATGCGGAACCAGTCGTAATAGCAGGCGGTGACGTCGCGCCGCTGCGCCTCAAGCCGTTGAATCATTTGCTCGATTGTTGTTTCGTTGTTGTTTTTTTGATTTTCTTTTGAACGGACACGGCATGCCGTGTCCCTACTGTTTAGTCCGCTGCTATCTGTTGACACGACTGAGGGAAGTTTTATATATGCTTCGGGGTCGTTACAAAGGAAACAGGCTCGGGCTACATCGATGGTTTTGTCGGCTAATAATCTATGTCGCTGCCAAATGTAGTGCGATATGCGCTGATATTCACTTGCATGATTGCTTAATATCTGCTGCAACGACATTCCTTCGTGATAGATATCTCTACGAACCACTACTTTCAGTCCATCGCCTGATGGTGAGCGAAAGAGGAGTTGCACGTCGAGCGCAGAGTCGGCTATGAGTTGTTGACGGATGTGGCGCAGTTGTTCGATGTTGCCCAGATGGTCGTAATCGAAACAGAGCAGGTTACTGTGGCGAACGAGATTGACAGCCCTGCGCTGAATGAATATGCCCGAAAAGGTTACGAAATTGAGTTGTGTGCATTTTATTTTATATCGCTGATTAGGCAAAAGTGAGCGCAGATATGCTGTTGTCTGCGCCCACTTGTTACTGGTTATCATCCGATGTAGCAGGTGGAGTGATACGCTGCTACTGGGTCGGATGTTGGTGATTGGTGAATGAAAATAGCTGAACAAGTGATTAGTGATTTGTGGTTAGATAAAACTGTTCGTCGTCGTTGATGCGTAGTCCGATGCGGTCGATGAGGCGTGCGGTTTTGGGTTTGTCGCGGTCGCAGAGGAGGCGTGCCTTGTCGATTTCGTACTTGATGCGTAGATAATCTTTGCCTGCACGGTCTTCTTGTAGGGCGGCGAGCGCGGATGACCAGGTGTGTCCGTCGCGAAGCCCAAGTGATGGCCGCCCTTGTTTGTAACCTATTGTGCCTGCCGACAAATCGATGTGTTTTGCCCCTTTCGTAAAAATCTCTGCTCGATGCTCTCGTGCATAGTCGAGCATCTCGGTTGCAAGCTGGTCGCATTCTTCGTCGAAAAGGTTGATACGCTCGACATACTTACTGCGGATGGCATTAATGCGCTCTTCCATGCGGGTGTTTAGTTCACTACGGTTGTTTTTGGCTTTGGCATAAAGCTCCATTGCTTTTTCTAACGACTTGCGGTCGATTACTCTTACTTTTGTTTTCATACGATTTTATAATTAAAAAATTAAACAATAATGGTCTACGGTCGGACTCGCTGCGCTCGTTGTTTTTTTTAGACAGAAAGACATAAATATATATATTTTTTTTATGACATAAAGGTCTTATTTTGTTTCACAAAATGCCGACCTAAAAGACAGGTTTTAATGTTTTGCGTGTCAATGGTCATCTGTTGTCTGTAATCTGTAATCTGTACTCTGTACTCTGTAATCTGTACTCTATACTCTATTGTACTGCAAAGGTCGCTTTTATCTGAAACATGGCATTGGGGTTTCTGGGGATAGTGTATAGCGGGGCGCACCGACATAAAACTCAATTAGTTAGTATGCCTGTGTACACGATGCTCACCGTTCGTCAACGGTTATTTCTACTGTCGAAGCATTATTCAACTATGATTCGCTCGTTCCACGAATCGGGTTTTCGGGTGAATTTCTTCTGTAATGTGCTTTTTGACCTACGAAGTTTGTGCGAGAGATACTCTATCCAGAGGTCGCGATGAAGCCCATAGCGATAACTCAACAGACTGATGCCGTAGGTGACATACTCGCACGAATAACCACTAAACAGCGAACCACGACTCTGTTGCTGGAGTGGCTCGATGCTTGGTGGCAATGCTCCTGTGAATATCAATTCTGCCACTTCGTTGACCAACACCCGATATTCGCGCTCGGTGATGATGCGTCCAAAGCGTTGCTCGCATCCCAGATAGCGCAACCGATGCTCTACGTCGCGACGAATGGACGATCGGTCCTGCTTGGGTTCGGACATTTCGACTTCTGTCTCGAACTGTGTGATGTCGAAACTGCGATTGCGCATGATGTGTATCAGCAAAAGCGGAACAAGCGAACCGTTGTAGGGAAACGAATCGCTCTGCCCAAAATCGGCTAATGTTGCCAACGACTGCTGCAAAATGATTTTGTTGACAGAGAAACTCTGCTTCGTCTTGCGATGGTAGTTAGCCATCCTTGCCAGATGTCGCGAAAGTAGTTGGTCAATCCAAAAGTTGTCAGCCATCTCTTCGACAACAACCGAACGGAACGACTCCCAAAACGGCGAGTTGATAAACGCCACCACTAGTTGATGCAATTCGCCATCGTCGGGCTCGTGATTGAAATAGAGCCGACGAATCTGCACAAACAACTGATGAAACTGCTCGAATTGCGCCTGAGATGCCAATTCGCAGGAATAGTCAATCGAAAGCATTTTGCCCTCGTACCCCTCGCGTCGTAAGAGGTAATCTTTAATTTTTTTTTAATGTTCTCCATAGTGTTTTAGTTTTCTCGTGCGCACACACGCACACACGTACACGCAAGTTAATTTAAAATTATATATATATTATTATATTTTTTAATTCTGGTTATTATCAGAATAAAAAAAATAAAGTACAGAGGAACTATAAGAGTACCCCCTATAGCATATATTTCCCTATAGTTCCTATTGTTTCTATAGTCACTATCACAGCAACAATCAAGATGGTGAACCATACCTTCACCCTAACAATCCACCCTAGTAAAAAAAAACGCATTATGACCTCGATCACAATGCGTTTTTACACACAAAAACCTATTTTCTCGAAAATTCCACCCCTACCAAATACTAAAGAAAGTTAAAATCAAAACCAAATTTTACACATTTTAACTCGCCAAATTCCACCCCTCCATCTAATTTAACATATTTTTAGTTTTCAACACCCCAACTCCCCCGATAAAATAGCATGAAGTGCTTTTTTAACAAATCACCCTACTTTTTTTAACACATTTTATTTGCACCCCTTGCTACGTGAGGTTATATCTTTGTTCCACGAAATTAGGCTTCGCCTCAGCATAACTCAAATAAGTTTGGTTCTGCATTCGGCTTGCACTAACTTTGTGCCACGAAATTCAACAACACTAAACTTTAATTCTTAATTTTTGCGATAAGCAAGAGCAATAGAGTTTACTCTAATTGCCGAGCGAAGCAAAAATCAAGAGCGAAGCGAATAATTCTTAATTAAATAAATGCTTGTTTTCTCTACTAGATACAACACCATTGTAGCGCGCCAACTGAATCCAGCTCCCGATTTAGTAACCGATGCGCGCCTACTTCATCGGACGATATTCGCCACTGCTACTGCCCTCGCACTTGCCGACATGCAAGACCCCGACACCAAACAATACTGGCAACAGGTGGCAATATCTTCCGATGGAAAATGGAAAACAGCACGCGGTGCCGCATTTGCGCATTACTATCAAAAGTTGAAAGTTGAAAGTTGAACCATCGGTCTTTGAGCCTTTGGCGATAAAAAATTGAAAGTTGAAAGAATTCTTAATTCTTGCGTTAAGCGAGAGCAATCAAGCTTGCTTGAATTGCCGAGCAAAGCAAGAACCAAAGGTCTTTGAGCCTTTAGGCGATAAAATCTTGAGCGAAGCGAATAATTCTTAATTTTTAATTCTTAATTCTTAATTAAAAAAACATGATAATTTTGACTGCTGGACATACAGGCGCAGGAACTGGCGCACAATGTGCCGCTACTCAATTCGATGAAGGGGCTGAAAACATCTGGCTTCGAAATCGTGTGGCTGAAATATTGACAAATAAATATGGCTTGGTGGTGCTGATGGATGATGATAGGGCGTCGCTGAAGTTGCTGACGCAAGCTCTCTCGGAGGATTTGTCTCTCACTGAGAATATGTCTCTCACAGAGAATATATTGCACACGGATGATTTGTCTCACACGGAATGCACAGAATGCACGGATTTTGATTTTTCGCTTTGCTCAAAATCGTTTATAAATGTATTTTCAGCCGGCGAAGCCACGGCGTCTTCCGTGAGTTCCGTGGATTCCGTGAGAGAAAAAGAAAGTTCCGTGAGAGATAAAAACAATTCCGTGAGAAGTGACGATTTTGTGATTGACTTGCATTTTAATGCGCATGGGAATCCGCAGGCTCGTGGCACGGAAACGATTGTGGCTGATGATGCTACGGAGTTGGAATTGAGGGTGGCTTCGAGGTTGGCGCATGCTACTGCTGATTCGCTGGAGATTCCTCTGCGTGGCATTAAGTCGGAGTCGGAAACGCCACATCGTAGGTTAGCTATGTTGCATCTGACACCGCAGTCTATTATCCTGGAGGTCTGCTTCTGTACTTCGCCAGAGGATGTGAAGCAATATCGAAAACATAGACGCAAAATTGCTTCTACTATTGCTCGGACTATCGCTGAACTGATTTTAGACAGGAAGACATGATAACATGAAAAAAAAGAAATTAGTTGAATAATGTCCCTAAAAGGGACACACGAAGTAGTAACCGCAGCGTGATTTTTTGCGATAAGCGAGAGCAATAGAGTTTACTCTAATTGCAGAGCAAAGCAAAAAACTTGAGCGTAGCGAAAAACGAAGGGAACCTGCGGACAAAAGAATCTCTCCTACCTTCTCGTCTCCGAAGGAGACACACGAAGTAGTAACCGCGGGTGACCAACGGGAACCTGCGGACAAAGAGAAACCTCCTCCACTCTCCCGACCCCATCGGGGTCGCACAGACTATTAAACAAAAAACTATGAAACTGAACCTTATCATAAATTGTGCATTTTGCATTGTGAATTGTGCATTGCTAATATCTTGCGCCTCTAATCGCCCTATTGCGACAGTACACCACGAGCGCATAGAAACTCAGATGCAAGCTGTCCCCATCGGAGCAGACACCATCGAAATAACACTCAGTAGGGACGCAGCGTGCTGCGTCCGATCGCCCCAAAGATCGAAAAACAACGTAACATCTGTGGAAATCCAGAGAGCGCTTTTGACGAAGTCAAACAGCGAATCGTCAAATCCGAATGGCAAAAAATCTTTTCAATCTGTGAACCAGCGGTCTTTGAGCCTTTGGCGAGAAAAATCTGTGGGAAATATTAATTCCGCATGGCACGCGAAGCGTAATTCCGTGCATTCCGTGAGTTCCGTGAGAAACAAAAACTCCGTGAGAATAAGCTCGACAAGAGGCGTGAATATCGAACGAATTGAAACTGATAGTTCTCGGACTTTACGAATGACATTGCGCCCTGACACAGTGTTTGTGCCTTACACCAACCACATCCGCTCGGACACAATCGTAGTGCCTGATAGGATTTGTAATGAGAAACTAAAACAATCTAAATTTATGAATATCATTCTTTTAATCTTCTTGACATTATTTGTTGCAACGATAATATATAGAAAAATCTTTCACAAATGATTCTGTCATTTAATTCACTTTTGC
>JAZQRP010000012.1:0-3611 GCA_045629685.1 Candidatus Aphodosoma sp.
TCGACTTGCATGTGTTAGGCCTGTCGCTAGCGTTCATCCTGAGCCAGGATCAAACTCTTCGTTGTAAAAAGAAAATTAATTTTTAGCTCAGAATAACCTTAATCTATTGTGTACTTATTAACGGGAACCGTATAATATAAAATTTCGTATTACACGTTTTCAGTTTCCCAATCGAGTAGATAATACTACTCGCTTGTACTACATTATTGCTTCAATCTCTCAAAGATCACTGTTAATTTGCGCTTCACTTTTCGTTTATCGCGAAATCGGCTGCAAAGGTACTGCTTTTTTTTGGACTGACCAAATTTTTAAGCAACTTTTTTGCATTATTTTGTCATTATCTTTGTAAGTGGCTGATTTTCAGCATTACCATTTTTAACGACTTTCGCCCTATTTTTCTGCTCACCTGCAGTAGGCGCGAAAACGGCTGCAAAGGTACTGCTTTTTCACGAACCGACCAAATTTTTAGCCAACTTTTTTGCGTTGTTTTGTTATTTTCTTTGTAAATAATTGATTATCAACACCACCTTTTTTTAAACCATTTAAATTCACTTACAACGCCACCTCAGTAAGAACAAAAAAAGAACCAAAACAATACAATATCTAGTTTCATAAAAAAGTCCTATTACACTTTAATCTACAATAAAATAAAACCAGAATAAAACCAAAAGAGGAGACATATTGTGAAATTATCAAACCAGCACCTTCTGTATACTATTATAATAAGTACGCGCACGCGCGTGCGCACGAGAGAGAATCCAAGCAATTTATGCAACACGCCGGACATACTTAGAATAACTAACTAATAACAAACTAATCTCTAACTAATAACTAACAAGTTATATTGTATCACAAAAGAGCAACAACGAAAAACGAGCATCATGAACAAAGAGACATAAAAAAAAGCATCCTCGATTGAGGATGCTTTTTTATCAACATCAGAACGGATTAGTTCTTAACACGAATAGTCTCTTCGTCCAACTCCTCAGTTACAGCTGGGATCACATAAGTCTCTTGAGTATTGTGAAGTGGGATGATGATAGGATCATTGATCACAACCTTCACTCCCTCTTTCTCATGGATAGCTGTGCAGAGCCACTCATCCTCTACCAATTGGAAGAATGCGGTATACTCTTCCACAGTACCATTTACAGCATCGTAGCTAATACGGCCAAGAGGAGATACCTTAACAGTCTTGAGTGCAATAGTAGCTTTCTTAGTTGGAACTACAGCACCCTTAACATCTTTAAGTTTGCCCATCTTAACCAACTTCTTGTCGAATGCAAACAAGTTGAACACCTCTTGATTCTCAGCCAACTTAGCCAACTCATATGGAAGGAGTCCTGTACGAACTACCATCTCGATACCTGGCATAACAACTGGCATATACTCGTCAAACAAGAGAGGAGTAGCAGGAACATTAGCTACAGATGGAGCAACTGGATCTAGGCGTTGTGGACGAGAAGGTTTAACATCAGCAAGCTTTTGTGCATCATGCAACTCTTTAGCTGTAATGTCAAGTGCATAGTGACGCATTGTATTCAATGTCTTCAACATTGTAGGATCGTCAAGAGCAACATCGTCAATCTTCTTAACGCCATCTTGATCTTTAACAACTACGCAATATTTTTGACCATTAACCTCTACGATATACAAGTCAACATAGTATGTCCATTTGCAAACTTTAAGAGTCTCAAAATGCTCCTCTTTGATGATATGATTGCGTGTGAATGGATCAACCACTTGCTTTCTTACGCCAAGCTCTTTTGCCTTCAAGATACGCTCTTGAGCCAAAACGAGGTCTGGAGTACCAAAGTCATAGATAGCCGCATTTTTATTGTTAAGATAAACGCGATAGAAATTGTGGAGAAGCTCTACTACATCAGCAGGAACATTGATATAGTCGTATGTATACTCACCATATTTATTCTTACCTGAATCTGGAGAGATTAAGCCCCATGTTTTGATTGTATCCTCAGGATAGATAGGAGTTTTATCCTCTACTATCAACGCTTTACCCTTAGAAGTCAATGCTACCTCAACCCAATAAGTTGGAATGCTATATTTATCCTTAATATCAGTATAAGCTACATCAACCAAACCGTTTACTTGAGCCTTATAGAGCAACTCACGAGCAGCTGCACAGTTACACTCATAGTAACCTACAGCTACAGGCACTACGCGTGGAGTATTGATAATTTCAGAAGCCTTCAAAACATCTTTAACTTTTTTCTTAGCTTCACATCTCCAAAGTTTTTGAACTTTAGCTTTTTTAACCTTAGCTGGTTTGTCAGCTTTAGTACTTTTCGCTTTTACTTCAACATTGTCGCTGCAAGGCTCAGCATATACAAACTCCTCAGATAGTACATGCTTAACGAGCTTACACTTTTGTTTTTTACACGATGGTGCTGCAAACAGGATTACTGCAGACAGAACAATTAGTGCGATTTTTTTCATAATTTTAATGATTTAATAGTAATTGATATATTTAATTTCAAGATATTCTCGTGAATATTCTCACAAAATAGGCCACAAAGATACTCAAAAATATAGAAACTTGCAAATTTTTATTAAAAAAAAGTGTTTTTAGGTCCACTTTTACTACATTATTCGTAAATTTAGATGGAAAATTTCACAAAAAAAAGGAAAAAGCAACCAATTAACATGGCTATTTCTTATCTTTTAAGACACGAACCTCAGTCCCCACATCAACATATTTCACAAGCTGATTTATATCACTATTTTTTAGACGCACACATCCTTTGGTACATCTTCTTCCGATAGTACTTGGCGCATTTGTGCCATGAATTCCGATCCCTCTCCAGCCTGGTGTATTGAGTCTAATGAAATAAGGTCCATACACATTAGCCCTCCCCTTATACCTCCAATATTTTGAATTTTCAATAGATGCTACCTTGAAGACCCCTTCTGGCGTACGCGAATCACCCACACGACGCTTATTTCCATAATTTTTTCCACAAGCACACCTAAAGACTTTCAATGTATCCGCATTGGCATCAATAACATACACTTTAAGGGCTCTTTTGGAAATAACTATTGTATTTTGCGCAGAAAAACAATTAGCAACCAATAAAAAAACAAGCAATAGCAAACACTTCTTCATAGAAGACATTAGAAATATTGAAACAAACTACTTTTTGTTTTTTGAGAATCCTTTTTTCGCCTTTCCAGATGGCTGGGATAACGCTATAATCTCTTGGCACTTTTCTTGAGTTAGACTCTGCAAATCAACAGAACGAGGTATTTTATAATTCCCCTGTGGCGCTTTGATATATGCTCCATAACGACCATTCAACACCTGCACATCCCCAAACACGAGGATTGGCTCTTCGGTCTGCTTCTTTTGCTCCAAGACTTCAATTGCTTCCTCTAATGTAATCGTATAAGGATCTAGCGTTTTGCCTAGACTAGTAAATTCGCCCGCAAATCGTACATAAGGTCCATACTTACCTTCACCAATAACCACCTCCTGACCATTCCATTGTCCGAGAACTCGAGGCAACGCATTTGCAAAAAGTGCAAGAGCTTCATCAACGGTGATTGTAAAAATACTTTGCCCCTTTTGCATAGACACAAATTTCGGTTTCTCT
>JAZQRP010000013.1:0-3585 GCA_045629685.1 Candidatus Aphodosoma sp.
TTTTTGAATTTAAACATAAGTACATACCTAATTCTATAGGACAACTAATTTATTTTGCCACCCAAAATTCCCTACGGCTAAATTTATTTTTTCAAGTACATACATTCCAAACCAATCAATTACAAGGCTTGTACTTAAATAGATAATTATCCTCACCAAAACCCCAAAAATCCAACTTAAAACTCACAAGCCCTATAAACAAAAATATGTACTTCTGTTAAAAACAGAAAATAATGAAAGAAAAAAACGAAAATATAATCATAAAAAACGCCCGAGTTCATAACCTCAAAGGCATTGACCTCGAAATACCTCGTAACAAATTCATTGTCATCACAGGACTCTCTGGCTCAGGCAAATCTTCACTCGCCTTCGACACCATCTATGCCGAAGGCCAACGCCGTTATGTCGAATCGCTTTCGAGCTACGTGCGCCAATTCCTCGGTCGCATGAACAAACCTGAGGTCGATATGATAAAAGGCATACCACCAGCTATTGCCATCGAGCAAAAAGTAATCAACAACAACCCACGCTCGACAGTTGGCACTACAACCGAAATATACGAATACCTCAAACTACTCTTTGCTCGCATCGGACACACTTTTTCACCTAAATCAGGCAAAGAAGTCAAACGCCACACAGCAGATGATGTAATCCAACACATCACATCTCTCCCTGAAGGCACCACAGCCGTACTGCTCGTACCCCTAAAAACTGAGCAAGACAAAAAAAGTAAAAATTCCTCATTCCTCATTCCTCATTCCTTATTAGAAACTTTAAATTCCCAAGGTTTCAGTCGCCTAATGCTAAACGGCGAATTCATCCGCATATCCGACATACTATCCGACAACGCAGATAACTCTCAACTCTCAACTTTCAATTTTTGCGATAAACGAGCGCAACGAAGTTCACTTCAGTTGCCGAGCGAAGCAAAAATCTTGAGCGAAGCGAAAAACTCTCAATTATACCTCGTTATTGACCGCGTAACAGTCAACCGTTCAAACGAACTCCGCAACCGCCTCTACGACTCGGTCGAAACTGCATTTTTTGAAGGCAAGGACTGCTGCACCATTGCCCACAAAGAGGAAGACGAATGGCAATACAACGAATTTTCTAAAGCTTTCGAGGCTGACGGCATCACATTCGAACTACCTTCAGAACGAATGTTCTCGTTCAACAATCCGCTCGGCGCATGCCCTACCTGCGAAGGTTTCGGCAAAATACTCGGCATTGACCCTGACCTCGTCATCCCCGACCAATCGCTCAGCATCTACCAAGACGCTGTGATGCCTTGGCGCGGTGCCGTCATGGGACAAGGCAAACGCGACCTTATCCTACATGCCGAAAAATTCAAATTCCCTATCCATAAACCTTATTTCCAACTCTCCGACGCACAAAAACAACTCTTATGGACAGGCAACCAATACTTCATGGGCCTCAATGACCTATTCAAAGATATTGAATCACAACAATATAAAATCCAATACCGCGTAATGCTCTCTCGCTATCGTGGCAAAACCCTTTGCCCCGACTGCCATGGCACTCGCTTACGCAAAGAGGCTAATTACGTAAAAATCAACGGTAAATCTATCAGTCAATTAGTCGATTTGCCTATCAATGAATTATATAAATTCATTACTGCGCTCCAACTTCCTGAGCATGAAGCAGAAGTGGCTAAACGCCTAATCCGTGAAATCACCACTCGCCTCGAATTCCTCATGGACGTGGGCCTCGAATATCTCACTCTCAACCGCCAAAGTAACACACTCTCGGGTGGCGAAAGTCAACGCATCAACCTCGCTACTTCACTCGGTTCGGCTCTCGTAGGTTCTCTTTATATATTAGACGAACCAAGTATCGGCCTGCACCCCCGCGACACTGAACGCCTTATCAAAGTGCTCCGCCAACTACAGCAACTTGGCAACACCGTCATCGTAGTCGAACACGACGAGGAAATCATGCGTGCTGCCGACTACATCATCGACATCGGCCCCGAAGCAGGTCGCCACGGTGGCGAAGTAGTCTTAACAATGCATAATGCACAACCAAAGGTCTTGAGCCTTGGCGAAAAATGCATAATGCAAAATAGATCCAACCTAAAATCAAACAAATCACAAAACTGTCCCAACTGCAATTCTAATAATTGTGAATTGTGCATTGTAAATTGTGCATTAAAAAAATCATTCACACTAAAATACCTCACCGGCGAGCTCGAAATCCCAACTCCAACATCGCGCCGTCGCTCATCTAACTACATCGAAATCAAAGGCGCAACTCAAAATAACCTCAAAGGCATCGACGTCAAGTTCCCACTCGGCATAATGACTGCCGTAACTGGTGTTTCGGGTTCAGGCAAAAGTAGCCTTGTGCGCGACGTGCTCTACAACGCCCTACGCCGCGCCCTCGACCTACAAACTGAAGAGAAAGTCCACTACGGCTCACTCACAGGTAGCATCCACCTTATTAAAGGTGTAGAAATCGTAGATCAAAACCCTATCGGCAAATCAAGTCGCTCAAACCCTGTGACATACCTCAAGGCATACGATGACATTCGAAAACTATTTGCCGACCAACAGCTCTCAAAACAAATGGGCTTCACGCCTGCCCACTTCTCGTTTAACGTAGATGGCGGTCGTTGCCCTGTATGTCAAGGCGAAGGTACTGTAACCGTGCCTATGCAATTTATGGCTGACCTCGTGCTTCCGTGTGAGGCTTGCCACGGCAAACGCTTCAAAAACGACATACTCGATGTCAAATTCCATGGCGCAAATATCCACGACGTACTCGAAATGACAGTCAACCAAGCCATCGAATTCTTCGAAGCTCACCCCGACTCTACAACAAAAAAAATAATAAAACGACTCAAACCACTCCAAGATGTAGGTATTGGCTATGTACGCCTTGGTCAAAGTTCAAGCACACTATCTGGTGGCGAAAGCCAACGTGTCAAACTCGCCTACTATCTATCGCAAGAGTCGCAAGAACATACTTTCTTCATTTTTGATGAACCTACTACTGGTCTTCATACCCACGACATACGCAAACTTATGACTGCATTCAATGCTCTCATCAAACGCGGACACACCGTTCTCATCATCGAACACAACCTAAATGTCATAAAATGTGCCGACCATATCATCGACATCGGACCCGAAGGTGGTGCCCGCGGAGGCAACGTAGTTGTGTGTGGAACACCAGAAAAAGTAACAAAATGCGAAAAATCTCATACAGGCAAGGCCTTAAAATCACTTTTAAACGCCAATTAAATGGCATAAAAACTGCTTTTCAACATCTTTTTCAATAAAAACCGCAACAAAAATAAATCTGTAAATCAAATAATTAGACATAAAATTAATTTTTTATTCATTTTTTTACAGAAATATTTTGTCAAACCAAAAAAAAGCAGTAACTTTGCCGAGCAATTGAGGGTGATACCTCAGTGCTAAAAAAAGCATTCTTCCTTAGCTCAGTTGGTTAGAGCATCTGACTGTTAATCAGAGGGTCCTTGGTTCAAGTCCAAGAGGGAGAGCAATAGTTTAAAAGTATATTCTTCCTTAGCTCAGTCGGTTAGAGCATCTGACTGTTAAT
>JAZQRP010000014.1:0-3925 GCA_045629685.1 Candidatus Aphodosoma sp.
AGCGGTCTCCCTTTTTTATTTTTTTTGTATTGCTGGTTGAAAATGACCAGAACTGTCGGCAAACCTTGCTCACTCGTTTTCGCTACGCTCAAACTCGTGAGCAAGGAGAGATTTTTGTTGCACTTCTATCTTGACAGTATACGATGTGGTTAGCGATGCAGCCAAATGGTTGCAGACTGATAACACTATTTATTCCCTTTTGTGCATACGATATAATCTCGGCGGGTAGCAACCAGCCCTCCCCGAATTGGGCATTAAGGGTAATCACTTGCTTTGCAAGTTTTGCTTCGTGGAATATATCGTTAAAAGATGTAAAGTAGCGGAATGTGGAGCATAGTTTATTTGCTTTCTCAATTTCGTGCTTTACAATGTGGTATAATCCTCGGTAAGCAATATCGGTAAAACCACGTTTAAGTAAATGTGCATTCGTTTTTGCTTTACGATTAACGAAAGCTTGCGTAAAAAAATCTGTTAGAACAGGTGGTTCTACCTCTATGTGATGTTCAGCAAGCCAATCAACTATATTTCTGTTGGCAAAAGAGTTGAATTTCAAATATATCTCACCAACAATACCAACTTTTGGAAGCGATATATCTCGGCAAATAGAGTTAAAATCTTCGGCAGCAAATGGTAAATGTTTAAGCAGTTCGCTGCTTTTACCTTTCTCTATCAACTCCGCTCCCATTTCCAAATAGAGTTTCCGCAAATCAGCAGCCATACCTTTGTTAATCTCTCGCACAAGAGCTGCGTGGTAAAATTTGTTGATACAATCGCTATATAGTACGGCACGAAGAGCAATTGGCAAAACCTTTAACCAATTTATCTTGAATGCGGGCTGCTTATTCTCTATACCGGACCCCAAAGCAAGAGATATTACGGGAACATCATTAAATCCAGCATCAACCAACGCCTTTTTTAGCATTGGCAGATAGTTTGAAGCTCGGCACTGTCCGCCCGTTTGAGTGATGCCAACTGCGGTATGCGACGGGTCATATTTACCACTCTTAAAAGCCTTTATCACATCTCCGATAATAAGTGTCGCAGGATAACAGACCTCATTATTAGCATATTTTAATCCGTATTCACTCGACTCATCATTACTCACCGGCAGCGATTCTACTTCATATCCCGCTACACGCAAAACTGATGGGATAAGAGGCGAAATGAATGATGTGAAATAAGGCACAACTATTTTGCGATTCAAATGTTTTTGCTCATAATTTGGAGTGGTCGCAAATTCTTGCTTATCTCTATTCTCTCTCTTCTTATTCGCTATTTTAAGACTCTCTATAAGTGAGCGTACTCTTAATTTCATTGACCCTATATTGTTTATATCGTCCAATTTGAGCAGTGTAAAAGCCTTGTTGTGGCGTAGCAGTAAATCACGAACTTCATCTACCATAAATGCGTCGGGACCACAACCGAATGATGTCATTTGCACGAATTGAACATTATCACTCTGCGTAGTACACCATTTGGCAGCACGCATAATACGATTGGGATATGACCACTGCGATAAAAAGTGGGTATCGTTAATATCAATATTTTCACCTCTTACAACATCCTCGGTCAGCACATCAACGCCCATCTCTGCAAGCATATTGGAAACCTTATGTTGAATTAGCGGGTCGGCGTGATAAGGTCGCCCTGCAAGCAGTATGGTTAAGTTGTCCATTTGTTGTGATACTCGTAGCGATTCTTTGTTTCGTTCTGCGATATCAAGCATATAATTCGTTTGCGCCTCTTCGGCTTTTAGAAAAGCGTCCAATGCTATGCCTTTGGATACCCCTAATGAGTGGAGATACTCCTCGCATTGCTTGTATAGCAAGTTGCCATCGTTAAAACTGATGACAGGTGAATCAATAGGGATTCTTGTTTGTTGCACGCTCTTGACCACAGCGGAATAACCCGTTACAATGGGGCAGTTATAGCTATTTTGGTCGCCATTACCGCATTGCTCCTTAACGACAAAAGGCATAAATATTCTATCAACATCTCGTTTTT
Organism: Candidatus Aphodosoma sp.; assembly: GCA_045629685.1. Taxonomy (GTDB): domain Bacteria; phylum Bacteroidota; class Bacteroidia; order Bacteroidales; family Paludibacteraceae; genus Aphodosoma. The sequence goes on from JAZQRP010000014.1 coordinate 2,005, forward strand.
GAAGGTCGCAGATATGGCTGTGTACTAACTTTGCAGGGAAACAGATATTATCAGACATAACCATTCGAGCACTATGCTCGTATCGTGTATAGTCGGAGGGTTCGGATAAATATACCGAAATACCACACTCGGTAAACAGAGTATGCCAAAATGGATACTCCTCAAACATATTCAGCACACGAGGTATGCCTATTGTCAGTTTAGGGTTTTCAATAACTGCACTCCGAGAGAACAAAAGGTCGGTCTTTATTTCGTACATATTACGCCCTGCGACTCTCGATGTTCCGCTGTTGTTGAAATGTTTTTCACATCTGTTTCCCGAATAATATTTGTGTCCGTTGCCAAAATTGTATTGTTGTATCTCACAATTATTCTCACATCCTCTACAATTCAGTGTGCGTGTAGAGTATGTAACCGTAGCCAACATTTCATCGAGAGAGATTGTGTTACCGCTGTTCTCCATAGCGTGGAGAGCGCATCCGAATGCACCCATCAGTTCAGGATATTCACATCTTGTAACTTCAAGATTTGTAATGATTTCCAATGCTCGTACGATTGCATCATTACGCATAGTGCCACCTTGAACAACAATATGGTTGCCTAATTGTGAAGCATCCTTTAATTTCAATACTTTATATAGGCAGTTTTTGACAACAGAATATGCCAATCCTGCTGATATATCGCTTACCGATGCTCCCTCTCGTAGGACTTGTTTAACCTTTGAGTTCATAAAGACGGTGCAACGAGTACCGAGGTCGGCAGGGTGAGCGGATTCACAAGCTTTTTGAGCAAACTCAGAAGCAGAGTATCCTAAACTTTGTGCAAAAGCCTCTATAAATGAGCCACAACCTGAAGAACAAGCTTCATTGATTTCGATTCGGTCTATAATGCCATTATTGACAAATATAGCTTTCATATCTTGACCTCCGATGTCAAGAATAAAACTCACCTTGTCATCAAGATTGTGCGCAGCTTTGTAGTGTGCAATAGTTTCTATGATTCCTGAGTGTAAGTTAAACGCAGCCTTAATCAAATCCTCACCATATCCCGTAGAACAACTACCTGCAAATTCCAAAACAGCACCTTGCTTTTTGCACTCTTCCGAGAGTTTAGACAAGCCAAGTACTACGGTTTCAATAGGTCTGCCACCATTACCTTTATAAAATTTATATAACAACTCTCCTTGCTCATTCAACACAACAATCTTTGTGGTAGTTGAGCCCGAATCAATACCTAAGTATGCTCTCTGCACGCCTTTTGATAGTTTTGCGTGAGCTATATTGTTACAAGAAATTCGATTGTGCCACTCATTGTACGAGGTCGTATTTTCAAATATTGGTTGTAGAGATGAGGTGGAGCGTTCTATGTTACTTGAAGATTTCTTTAAGCGAACGATTAAATCCGACAGACGCTCAATGTGCTCATTCTCAATTTCAACCAGAGCAGTACCAAGAGCAGGGATAAGCTCTCCATATTGGGGCAACATAATTTGAGAATCATCCAATGATAGATAACTCTTGAATGCCTCTCGAAGTGCTGGGATAAATGTCAGCGGTCCGCCACAAAACAATATAGGCGGTTGTATATCATATCCGTGCACTAATGTTGTGATAGTTTGCACCGCCACAGCGTGAAAAATTGACGCAGCAATGTTCTCTCGGCTAATATTCTTAGCTATTAGATTTTGAATGTCCGTCTTACAGAAAACTCCGCATCGTGATGCTATGGGATAGATTTTAGATGAACGCAGTGCCAATTCATTCAATTCATCGGGAGTAACACCTAAGATAATAGCCATTTGGTCGATAAATGCTCCTGTTCCTCCTGCACAATTTCCGTTCATTCGCAAATCATCAGTCTTACCATCCTTAAATAATACTATTTTGGCATCCTCTCCTCCGATGTCAATCATAGTATTAGT
>JAZQRP010000015.1:0-11457 GCA_045629685.1 Candidatus Aphodosoma sp.
CGCCCACAATTGCCACTCTCATAATAAGTTATAAATTATTTTGTTAATTAAACTAATTGTTGTATATTTGCGATAAATTATATGTAATAACACACAACACACCACGTTGCAAAATTAAGATTTTTTTTTCAGATATTCAAACGTTTATGAAAAATTATTTAACAATCATATTTTTATTATTTTCGGCATTATGTTTTAGTCAATTTTATGATGATTTTTCCGATGGAAATTATAGTGCTAATCCACGCTGGTTTATGACAGACATGGATGCCAATATAGTAGAAAATAATGGTGGTTATGCAGTTGAATTACACCCAACTGGAAAATTAAATAATGACCCTTCTGGCTACGCCACCTCCCCCAAAACAGGGGAGGAATATAACATGCTCAATGGTTCTTTTCGCACAGCCAATACACTAATGGACAACACATGGTGGGGATGCGATTTGACTTTCGATGTAAATGAAGATTCTGAAGGAGAAATTAGGTTTTATTTAATGTCGACATTACCAAACCTTAGCAATGGTAATGGCTATACTCTAAACATAAACCTAAAAAATAAAATGCTAATACTTTCACACACTCAAAATGGACTTTTCCAAGCAATACCTATAGTGACAAAACACAATATATTAGATTATGGAACAATCAATTTTTCTTGTCAAATAACAAGGCAAAAATCAGATTGGAAAATAACATGCTTTTGCAATGAAAAAAAAATATGGCAAGAAGATATTAAAGCAACACCCGATTTTACTACAGTTACCTCAACAGGTTTTCTACTAATTGAAAATCCAAATAATCCTTATAATCTCCGTGTAAATAGTGTGAATTGTGGAGATAAACCTACTGAAAGCGAACTTATTATGCCAGGCGATATTGTTATAACCGAAATCATGGCAAAACCAAATCCTTCAGTGCAACTACCTGAAGTTGAATGGATAGAAATCTATAATACCACAAATCGTACTCTCGTGCTTGAAGAGTGTAAAATAACCACTCCTGCAAAAACAGGTACTTTCAACGATTATATTCTCGAACCACATGACTATGCGATTCTCTGCTCTTACAATGCAATGGTTGAACTCTCGGCTTTCACTACAAAAATCTGCATAGTGGAATCTATGCCTACTCTCAACAATGATGGAAATCTCCTCACCCTTAGAAACAAACAAAATCATACAATTTCATTTGTAGAATACAGCACCGATTGGTATGACTCCGAGCCATTCAAAGCAGAAGGTGGTTGGTCACTCGAACGCCGAGATCCTTCCAATCCTCTCTCTAATTCAACCACTTGGATTCCTTCCATTGACCGACGTGGTGGTACTCCTGCAGAAACTAATAGTACGGCAATCTCTTTACCTGACGAATTAATTCCTTGTATCACAAGTTTTGGAATAACAGACAATCGTTCAATACAAATCTATTTCAATAAACCAATGCAAGGCGAAATTATATCATTACAACAAAAGATCAATATTTCGGGAAACAGCCTCAAATCTCTTGACTGGATTGAGCCTCAACGTGAAATACTCAATATTTACCTCACCGAACCACTCGACTCAACCAATACTATTGACATATCATTCAACGATTTCACCTGCATTAGCGGATGGAATATGCCCGACACTACAATCACACTTGCGCTTCCCTACCATGCACAATATATGGACGTAATTTTCAACGAAGTGATGCCGTATGTGAGTGATAACAACAGCAAATTCATTGAACTATACAACAATAGTGATTTCTACATAGATCTCAACCAACTAATGCTCTCTAATCGCGATACAGACGAAAAACTCAAAAGTCCTAAAATATTTTGCACAACAAGCACTATCCTACCTCCACAACAATATGCCGTCGTATCACCTGACACAAGCACAATAAATTGTCCTTTAGGTATTAATAAACAATCTATATACATTACAGCCACACAGCCATCTATGCCTGCTACAGAAGGGACTCTCGTGCTCACCGACCGCAGTGGCAATGTCATAGATGAAGTTCACTATTCTGACTCATGGCATCACCCACTACTCACTGACCTACACGATGTATCACTTGAACGAATTGACCCAATGGCATCAAGCCAAGAGCCCAAAAATTGGCATAGTTCAGCATCACACAACACTGCAGGTTGGATAAATTCCCAAACAATCAACCACACTAATATTCAACAAGACAAATATTTTTGGCTCGAAAATAGCACTTTTTCTCCCGATAACGATGGTTATCAAGACCACCTTATCATCAACCACAATCTACCGAGTGTAGGTTACACTCTCACAATTGATGCCTACACCCGCCACGGAGCGCACATCTGTAATATTGCAAACAATCAACTTCTCAATCCACAAGGCTATACTCTTTGGAATGGTACAAACTCAGACAGTCAAACAATAGCTGCTGGACTATATGTATTAGTAGTCCAAGCAGTTCACCCAGATGGTAGAAAAATTGAGGAGAGGTTGATTTGTATTAGGATGTGAAATATTAGAGAGAAAGGGAGATAGCTGCTATAGAAACAATAGGAGGCTATAGGAGAGATAGGAAATATAGGGGGAGTAGAATTTTATAAAGTTCGTTTTGCCCACTCCGTTTCTTTGTACGATGCACATTTAGCACTTGTACTAGGAGCTGATGTTGATATTCCAGAATAATATTCTACCCGCACGGTTCCAAAACCATAGACATACACATAATCGGTATGAGCTTTATACGGAATAGATTCATCCATTTGAGACGTAAACTCATCCAACAATGCTTCATCATTGCAAATTGCCCGAATATAATCGGCAAGGTCATAAAATCGATGAGGATTATCGCCATCATAAAATTGTATTGCCCGAGAAGGATCTACAGCGACATCATTTATCCTCTTTACAATATCAGCCAATTCTTCTAATTCACGACATCGAGTTACCGCAATCGTAGCATAGGGAGTTGATGGATTATTTGCATAATAATTGTAAAAATCTGTACATATAGCCTCATAATCAGTCACGCCAAGCATGTCGTGAGCAATGTCGTAGAACGGCATACCGGCAGCCATTATTTCGGCAGGCGACGCAATCAGATACTCACACACATTGCGCAACTCATAAGCTACCTCGACCGAGGACATATAGCAATCATCAAACAAAATATACTCTGCAAGAATATTTGCCCTGCTCAAAGCTCCACTCAGTGTACTAATATCAATTCTCGATTCAATATCTATCCCACCAAAAGAGCGTTTCATATCTCGAGCAGGAATCCACGCATCGCCATGACAACCAATTACGATTGAAAAACGAGGTGTTGGTGTAGATCCTTTTGCTAAATTAAGCAATTTTGTTAACCCCTCAACAGAAGTATATTCATAGTTGTAATTATCAAATCGAGCAATTGTATCGTGCAGACACTCATTATGTTTCATTTTTATTTCATAGAAACAAGCCTCTGTTGGCGATTGAGAAATAAATACTACGACACGATTTACTTTTAAATCATGCGCAGTCAAAGCCCTCTCAAAATTAATGATATTATTTTCGAAATAATAAGTCAAATTGGTTGACCAAGGATAGAAGAAAAACAAGGTTTTTTGAGGTGTATTTTCTATCTTCGAACAACTTGACAACAGAGCTGTAGCAACAAACAATATTATGATTAAACGTTTCATCATTTTCAGTTAACATATCTCACCCTTATTTGAAAAGAGCTATAACTTAATGTAGGTTCGATATAATTTTTATACCACACCCTAGATTACTTTCTGGATTTTTATATCGAACTGACGTTATTTAAAACAATGCAAAGATACAAAAATTTTATTTATTTTGTAATACTTTTTTAGTATATTTGCATTTTTGATATAGTTATTGTATTTTAATGAGGGTTGTGAAGGTAAGGTGAAGGTTGCTTGAAGGTATCTGTATAGTATATTTAAAGAAGAGAGGGGGTTATTGTATTTTAGTGCGGTTTGATATCGTACAATATACAAATAGTGAATATTTCGAGAAAAAAGCACAAAAAAGGTCGATTATCAAAAGATAATCGACCTTTTCATGTAGCGGGATCGAGAATTGAACTCGAGACCTCCGGGTTATGAATCCGACGCTCTAACCAACTGAGCTATCCCGCCATACTTTCTTTCCTTAAAAAGCGAGTGCAAAGTTACGCATTTTTTGCGTAACTACCAAATATTTTGATATATTTTTTACAATAAACATATCAAAACATTGGTAATCTGCGTATTAAATTAGAATTTAGAAGCAATATTAGCAGCTATTTCAGCCATTTCGGATGCTTCTAATTTAAGTTTTGGGTTAGAAATAACCATATCTTTTTCGGAATTCATAGGGATTAGGTGCACATGTACATGTGGAACCTCCATACCCATAACAGCTACACCCACACGTTTGCAAGGCACTGCAGCTTCGATAGCTTTAGCTACTTGTTTTGCGAACATCATCAAACCAGCATACATTTCATCATCCATATCGAAGATATAGTCACCTTCTTTATCAGCTTCAAATTTAGGAATAACGAGAGTATGTCCTTTTGTCATTGGAGCGATATCGAGAAATGCAAAAAAGCGGTCATTCTCTGCTACTTTGTAGCAAGGAATTTCTCCGTTTATAATTCTTGTGAAAATAGTCATAATTCAGTAGTTAGTAGCAAGTAGTAAGTAGTAAGAACCATTCGGCATAAAAGACCAAAATAAAAATTCTTACGACTTATTTCTTATATCTATATTAAATTGAGATTTCGAGGATTTCGAGCATGAGAGTGCCAGCTGGAACTTTAGCTTCTGCCACATCGCCAACTTTTTTACCCATCAAAGCTTTAGCGATAGGAGTAGTAACTGCAAGTTTGCCTTCACGGATGTTAGCTTCGTTTTCAGAAACCAACATATAATTCATTTCGCGACCAGTTTTTTGGTCTTTTACGCGCACTTTCGAAAGAATTTGAATAGAATCAGCAGACACCATAGACTCATCAAGAATACGAGCATTAGCAAGAGTATCTTTGAGTTGAGCAATTTTCATTTCGAGCAAACCTTGTGCCTCTTTTGCTGCATCATATTCAGCATTTTCACTCAAATCGCCTTTATCACGAGCTTCTGCAATTTGAGCCGAGATACGAGGACGTTCAACAGATTCTAATTGTTTAATTTGGTCAATTAATTTCTTGTAACCTTCTTCGGTCATGTAAGTCACAGCCATAATCTTTAAATTAGTTAGTAGTTACTAGTTATTTGGTTGTTAGTTATTAATTTTCAATTCTTAATTCTCAAGGAACAATAACAAAGGAGAAACCCAACCATTTTATAGGTTGGATCTCCCATATTTCTTATACCCCTCGTTTAGGTAATGCAAAGGTAATAACTATTTACGACCTGAGCAAATTTTAAAAGGATATTCCCAATATTTTAACTCAATACACCTTAAAAATACTTCAAATACACATCAGCAGTATTTTTTATTGAAGATTTCGCTTGCGATAAATGCTCTTCGCACCTCATCTACATCTGACAAATTAAGGTCAAAAACAGAAGTATCCTCTTCTGTTGCTACTTTAGATTCTACTTTTTTCTTCGCAGCCTGTAATTTTGCTAATTCACGCTCTTTTTCGACACGAAGCAATAAAGCTTTTTTCTCCTCTTCTGCTATCTTTTTGCGACGCAACTCTTCCTCTTGAGCTGCCTGTTTTTGTTGTTCTAAAAGCTCTTTTTCGCGTTGCTGAGCCTCAGCAGCAGCTGCTGCTTCGCGTAGCATACGAATCAGTTCGTTCTCCTCCTCTTCTACTGGCTGATTAACAATCACCTCCTCTTCTACCATATCATCTTGCATTGCTTCATGTGGATTAGAAGTAGATACGGTCGATTGTTTCTTCTTATTTTTCAACAACGACCCAATTCCCGAAAGAACAAGAATTACGACATAAAATATTATTTCAATAAAATCTTCCATACAAATTATGAATTGAGAACCGAAAGTCTTTGAGCCTTTGGCGATAAAATTATAAATTATTTAAGTGCCCAAGAGTCTTTATCGAGGTTGCGGTAGTTGATTGCTTCGGCAACATGAGAGAATTGAATATCGACAGAATTATCAAGGTCGGCTATTGTGCGCGACATTTTGAGTATTCGGTCATAAGCACGAGCCGAGAGATTGTGTTTAGTCATTGCCTTATTGAGCAGTTCTTGACCTTTTGCATCTAAATGACAATATTTACGAATAAGTTTTGAACCCATTTGTGCATTACAATAGACCCCTTCTTCGAGTTTGAAGCGTTCGGTTTGTATATTGCGAGCAGCTATAACACGAGCACGGATTGTTGCACTACTTTCGGAAGGCTTTGCATCTGCCAACTGAGAAAATGGCACTGGCACGATTTCGATATGCATATCTATGCGGTCGAGAAGTGGCCCTGAAATACGACTGAGATAACGTTGCACCACGCCAGGAGCGCAAGTGCACTCATGATTAGGATCGTTGTAATATCCACAAGGACAAGGATTCATAGATGCTACGAGCATGAAACTTGCAGGATAATCGACTGTCATTTTTGTGCGCGACACAGTGATTTTGCGATCTTCGAGTGGTTGACGTAACACTTCGAGCACAGCACGTTTGAATTCAGGCAATTCATCGAGGAACAATACCCCATTGTGCGCTAAAGAGATTTCGCCAGGTTGGGGATATGTGCCGCCACCAACAAGGGCAGTGTCGCTAATCGTATGATGCGGATTGCGGAATGGACGACGAGTGATAAGTCCGGAATTACCATCAAGTTTACCAGCTACAGAATGAATTTTAGTAGTCTCAAGGGCTTCGTGTAATGTAAGAGGAGGAAGAATTGATGCAAAACGTTTACTCATCATACTTTTACCAGCGCCAGGAGGGCCTACCATAAGTATATTATGTCCACCAGCAGCCGCCACTTCTAAAGCACGTTTAACCGATTCTTGACCTTTCACTTCGTCAAAATCGACATCGAAATTATCCACACTTGCAAAGAATTCAGCTCGCGTATCAACTATTGTAGGTTCAATATCTTTCTCACCATTAAGAAACTGCACCACATCGACAATCGTATCTACTGCAATAATATCAAGATTATTAACAACCGCTGCTTCATGTGCATTTTCGGAAGGGACAATGAATCCTTTGTATCCTTTTTCACGAGCTAAAATAGCAATAGGCAATACTCCTTTAACTGGTTTCAATGTACCATCAAGAGACAACTCGCCCATCATCATATACTGCCCTACCAAGTCAGCCTTTATCGTCTCATTTGCAGCCAACACTCCAACAGCCAAAGGCAAATCGTATGCCGAACCTTCTTTACGAATATCGGCAGGAGCCATATTAATAATAACTTGCTTACGAGGTATAGCAATGCCATTATACTGCAATGCCGAATAAATACGCTCATGACTTTCCTTCACGGCATTATCAGGCAAGCCGACCATTAAAAATCGGATACCTGGCGATACATTAACCTCGATGGTTACCTCAATCGCACTAATACCTTGTACGGCAGCGGCGTATGTTTTTACAAGCATGGTTTTTGAATTAAGAATCATGAAATATTAAACACTTTGCAAAGGTACAAAAAAAATTAAGTGAATGCAATAGTTTGAGATATAAATTGACTTTTAAGCCATTTTTAAGTCTTAAAAACCAAATTAATACACACTCACATTATATAAACTAAATCCATATATCCATCTTTTAATAAAAATTCACACCTACACAAAATCAAATTCGGATATTTTGTATTATCTTTGCATAGTAAATAATAAGTTTAACCTATAACCATCACATTATGTATAATAAAAAATTTATGCTCGAAGCTATACGAGTAGCCAACGAAAACATAGAAAATCAGGGTGGGCCTTTTGGTGCTGTAATAGTGAAAGATGGCGAAATAATAGCAGCATCAGGCAATAGCGTAACTATCGACAACGACCCAACGGCACATGCAGAAGTAAATACTATCCGCAAAGCATGTAAACGTCTTGGCACTTTTAACCTCGAAGGATGTGAAATATACTCGTCATGCGAACCATGCCCGATGTGTCTAAGTGCAATTTATTGGGCACATATAGACAAACTCTACTATGCCACAACAAAAGATGATGCGGCATCCATCGGATTTGATGATTCATTCATCTATCATGAGTTGACACTCAAACCAGAAGAACGTCGTGTACATGCCGAACAACACGACCGTGAAGAGGCTCTTGAGCCTTTCAATATATGGAGAGGTAAGATTGACAAAACGGAATACTAATATGATTTATCTCTCACAGATTGTTTTGTCTCACACGAAATATACGGAAAACACGGGAAACTCTGTTGCTTCGCCAGCTAAAGTTACACTTTATATTCTCACAAAAAAAGGGCTGTGTCTGAATTTTGACACAGCCCCTTTTTTATAATTCTCAATTTTGAATTCTCAATTTTTCAAGCGCTTCTGCTACTTCGTTGAGAAGTGGGTCAATTGAAACTGATTGTCCTACGGCATGTTGCATCCAAATATTTGGAGTCAATCGACCAACTGGATAGATGCGGCATACCTCTTCACCAAGTACTTCACCTTTGAATTGAGCCTCAAGTTGTGACTCAACAATATGTCCGTATGGGTAATTAGGCAAATAGAGAGGGCTATCGATCATGTGGGAATATACTGCCAAAATTGTTGAATTTTCGTGACCGAAAATTGGTGCATAGTATTTATTCCAAATCTCTTGAGCATTGCGAATGATTGCCTCTTTGAGTTGTGGCATAGTGGCATTAGGATTTTCGTACAACCAGCGCCATGTGTAGATATCAACCAAAGAGACACCCATGATTTCGTAAGAACCCCAGAAAATATCAAGCATTTGATATGCAGATGCGTGAGCATCGTTTGTAACATAGCCAAGCAAAGGAAGGTCGCGTTTTTGGAATACGAAGGCGAGAGCTTCGGTGAATGCTGTGCTTGGCACGCCTGCCATCATATAGTTGTCGACATCGTATATAGTGATAGTTTGCTCAACGTTGTGACCAAATTCGTGAACAGCAATGTTATAGCCTTTGTAGTCCATACCATCGGCAGCAATACGAGTGCGAAGGCGAGAGATATCATAAGTAGCCATAGCACCCCAAGCATGACCTGCACCGAGCGATGGGTCAACTTCGATTTTAGAGCATACTTCATCGGCTTTTTCTTTAGTGAAGCCAAGACGTTGCATGATGTTAGGCAAATCAGCTTTCAAGGCAGCAGGATTAGGATAGAGAGCGCGAGTTTTGGCAGAGAGGTCGTCCTCGTTGATTGCACTACGAGTTTTGAAACCATCGTACCAAATATCGAAAGGTTCGAGGTCGCGACCAAGACGAGCTTTAATGATTTCAGCTACTTGAGCAACTTCGGGAGATGAGATGAATTTAACGAACATCTCTTCGATTTCCTTATCAGTTACTTCCATTTGTTGATCGAACGAGCGTTGGATATAGGTAGGATAAGCTGGGCAATATTTGTCCATTGCGACAGCCGATTTGTAGATGTTATAGAGCATTTGATAGCGCACATCAGCCTCGCGAGTGTTGTCAACAACGTTGCCTTCGGCATCTTTCACCTCGTTAGTGTAAGGATTCCAAGTGAGATCGGCATTAGAAATGACATTGGCAGGGATAGATTGGTCGATGATACGAGTCATGATTTGATAAATCATGCGTTGTTTTTCAAGACCACGACCATCAGCATTAGCGTAGTTAGATTTGAGTTCGTCACGCAATCCCCAGTGAGTGATGAGCGCCATATTATCGACAAAAAGTTGTTCGCCAGCATCATTGCGAAGGCGACCCATCATGATATTGTAGTTAGAGATATAGTTATCGGCAGTAGAGAGTTGATCAGCAAACGCTTGGTTAGCATCGCCAGGGATGCGAGAGCCAAACAAATCGCCAAGACGAGCATAAGCCCACTCGGTACGAGTCCATGTTTTGCCTAATTCGTTTTTCTCGTCAAGGGTGTAACTTGGGAAGTTGAGAGCCACAATGAAAGCAATTTTAGAGGCAAACATATCGTCAGAGAAATGAGCAAATGGGTCGATGGCACCAAACATTTCATCAATAGCAGTGTAAGGTTTATCACCAACTACATGAAGAGGCATTTTGAGGTTAATGCTGATTTGGTTAAAACGACCATACATAGTTTCAACATTACGTTGAACAGTTTGGAACAACTCGTTGCGTTCAGCCTCGCGAGTTTTGAAATTTGCTTCACAGAAAGCGACGAACTCTTCAGCAGTGCCGTCTTGGGCAGTCCAAAGTTTAGCGGCACAATTCACGCCACGTTCGACTAAATCGGGATTCACTTGCGAATCTTTAGCCCAGATGGCTTTGATTGCAGCATCGATGTCAGTTTGTTTCAATGACGACATAGAGTCAGTTGTGTTTTTTTCAACGTTACAACATGCAGCGAGTAACATCATCGCTACAACTAAAAGAGAAATTAATTTTTTCATGGTATTCTATTTTTTAACAAAAGTACAAATCTAAATTTATAGGCTTACAAGTTGTAATAATTATTTTAAAATTTTGATTGAGACTATTATTTTTTAAGTACATACTTTGTTATTTCGGACGCTCGAAGCGAGCGTCCCTACAATATCATGATTTTAGAGTTTGTACTTAAAAAGAGCTTTTTTCAGCCCATCAAAACTATTCAACAATAAAAAACTATTTGTCCCGAAAATAAAATATGTACTTCTGTTGAAATAAATAATCATTATTTTTGGAAACTCTCAAGGCGTTTGATTACGGCGAATACGAACCAGTCAGGCAGGTGCTTGATGATTGGCACAAAGAGGTGGTTGATGAGACCAGGCATACATTGTTTTTTCCCTTTGAACATTGCTTTGAGGGCTTTCTTAACCAATTTTTCAGGGCGAAGACTTACACCAATACCCACTGCAATTTTACGCCAATAGTCGCTCAAACCATAAAGACCAGTGTCAACAGCACCTGGGCAGATAGCCGTTACGGTAACACCAAAAGGTTTGAGTTCGTACCACAACGAGCGTGAGAAGTTGAGAATAAACGACTTAGTTGAGTTGTAGACATTGATGCCAGGCATAGTCATCCAAGCCGACATAGAGCTCATATTGAGGATGTAGCCATGACCACGCTCAGCCATATCGGCACCAAAGACTTGGCACATGTGAGCCACAGTTTTGACATGAAGGTCAAGCATCACGTCAACACGTTTTTTGGCTGTCTTGATAATAGGGTTGAAGAAGAAGACGCCTGCGTTGTTGATAAGCACTTCGATTTCGATGTTATTGTCTTTGCAGTATTGCAAGAGTTTTTCGGCTGCCATATCATCGGTGAGATCCATAAAAATAGGATGCGCTTTGACAGAGAAGTCTTTTTCGATATTTTCGGCAGTTTGTTTTATTTCGTTTTCTTGATTTGA
>JAZQRP010000016.1:0-1642 GCA_045629685.1 Candidatus Aphodosoma sp.
TGCGGGTATCGAAAAATCATACGAAGGAGAGGTTGTTTTCTCACCTGGATATTCGGTAGGATATCTCGAACAAGAGCCTAAATTCGACGAAAATAAGACTGTAAAAGAGGTTGTACAAGAGGGTGTGCAGCCAATTATGGACAAATTGGCCGAATTTGAACAAATAAATGAGGCATTTGCCGACCCTGATGCAGACTTTGATAAATTGTTGGCACGCCAAGCTGAAGTGCAAGAATTCCTTGATGCTCACGATGCTTGGAATATCGACTCAAAATTGGAGCGCGCAATGGATGCTTTGCGTTGCCCTGACGAAGATGCAGTGATGAATAATCTTTCGGGAGGTGAACGTCGCCGTGTGGCTTTGTGCCGTTTGTTGTTGCAAGAGCCTGACGTATTGCTTCTCGACGAGCCTACCAACCACTTGGATGCTGAATCTATCGACTGGTTGGAGCAACACTTACAACAATATAAAGGTACAGTAATTGCTGTAACCCACGACCGTTACTTCTTGGATCACGTAGCAGGTTGGATTTTGGAATTAGACCGTGGCGAAGGTATTCCATGGAAAGGAAACTATTCGGGCTGGCTCGACCAAAAAACTGCACGTATGGCATTGGAAGAAAAACAAGCAAGCAAACGTCGTAAAACACTTGAACGCGAGTTGGAATGGATTCGTATGGCACCATCGGCTCGTCATGCCAAAGGTAAAGCACGTTTGAACTCATACGATGCATTGCTCAACGAAGACCAAAAAGCTAAAGAAGAAAAATTGGAAATCTTTATCCCTAACGGACCACGTTTGGGTAATAAAGTTATCAACGCAGTTGATGTGTCAAAAGCATTTGGCGATAGATTGCTGTTTGAAGGTTTGAACTTTATGTTGCCACCTAATGGTATCGTAGGTATCATTGGTCCTAACGGAGCAGGTAAAACTACCCTATTCCGTATGATTATGGGCACAGAAACCGTGAATAGCGGTACATTCGAAGTAGGCGAAACAGTGAAAGTGGGCTATGTTGACCAAATGCACAAAGATATCGACCCTAACAAAACTATATATGAAGTGATCTCGGGTGGCACAGAATTTATCCGCGTAGCAGGTCGCGAAATCAATGCTCGCGCATATTTGAGCCGATTCAACTTCACTGGTGCCGACCAAGAAAAATTGTGTGGCGTACTTTCGGGTGGTGAGCGTAATCGCTTGCACTTGGCATTGACATTGAAATCAGAGGCTAACGTGTTGTTGCTCGACGAGCCTACGAATGATATCGACGTCAACACATTGCGTGCGTTGGAAGAAGGTCTCGAAGGCTTTGCAGGTTGCGCTGTAGTCATCTCGCACGACCGTTGGTTCTTGGATCGTATCTGTACACACATTTTGGCATTCGAAGGCGACTCAAAAGTGTTCTTCTTCGAGGGCACATATAGCGAATATGAAGAAAACAAACGCATGCGTATGGGCGACGAAGAGCCAAAACGCATCCGTTATCGCAAACTCATGGAATAATTTCTTTAAACTTTAATATAATACTAAAAAAAATGAGCTCAAAAGACAAAACCATTTGCAAAGATGTTACCATCCGTTTCTGCGGTGACTCAGGCGATGGTATGCAATTGACGGGAACATTGTTCTCAAACTTAT
>JAZQRP010000017.1:0-3080 GCA_045629685.1 Candidatus Aphodosoma sp.
TGGAGATATTCTTTAGCAAGGAGCCTTTCACCTCGTTCCGCCATCTGTTTAATGTCTATATGGTAACGTTGGTCTCTAAGCGCGAAGGTTGTAGCAACGATTATGCCTATGGTGAGACGGCTCTTAATTGTGTTGTTCAGAGCGATGGTGTCTCTGTTGATGCCGATACGGGCGATGCTTATAGCTATGCAAGAACGATCTTTGGGGAGCAGTCGTTCACATATAATGATGGCCCACGCATCGATGAGTCAACGATGATTGTTATTATGAATAGCTCTCTATATGCAGGTGTCTGCAAAATGTCGTCGCCAAAGTATAACACTACAAAGGATTATGGTAACGGTGCAACGCTCTCCTTCTTCTCGTTGTGTGGCGATGATGAACTCTTTGCCAACCTGCTTATACACGAGGCCTGTGGTCATGGCTTCGGAAAGCTTGCAGATGAGTACTATTCATCGGGTAATGGCGCTATCAATAATAGAAGCTACTACGAAATTAAGGACTTCGAGCAGTGGGGATGGTTTAAGAACGTAGATGCTACGATCGGCGCAGCCCTTACAGCCCAAACTATCAAGTGGAAGCACTTCCTAAGCGACTCTCGCTACGCAGGTCTTGTGGGTGTCTATGAGGGTGCATACTCATACGCATATAACGCCTACCGACCTGCTAACGATAGTATTATGCAACATGTAAGAGGTAGCGACGGAGAGTTTAACGCACCTTCGCGCGAGGCTATCTACTATCGTATCCATAAGCTTGCCTATGGCGACTCGTGGACCTACAACTTCGAGACCTTCGCCGCGTGGGATGCGAAGAATAGATAGAACTCCTAATGGAGAACGTTCTACAACAATAAATATCCTTAATATGTACAATTTCGCCTTTCGCTATAAGCGGAGGGCGATTTTTTGGTAATGATGCAAAAAGCGGCGCTTTTGGTTTAAGACAATTACCTGAATATTTGTAAGAGTGCTATACCAATCATTTGTGATTGATTTAGCTATTTGATAATCAATTATTTACTTGCCGATGCGGAATGTTAGACCTGCTTATAATCAGTTAATTACAGGTTTCGGGCTGAAATGGGGCGAAGAATTTTAACAAACACTAATAAATGATGATAAAATCAATGTCCAATGTGCAGTAGTTGTCATCAGTAGTCATTAGTGTGCAATCAGACGAGGGATTTATGGTAATCGTATAAAAAATGTAATACTTTATAAAGAATCGGCTAAATTACCCGCCTGGGAATTAAGTGTAATTACAGTCACTTCTGGATTAACACCGATTCTGAATGGAGCAGTACAACCAAGACCGACATTGATATAAAGCGTCTGTTCTCCACAATCATATCTGCCAGCGACCTCTTTGAACGAGAATGTTGCAGGAGTCCACCCGAATATCCTTATTTGGGCGTTATGTGTATGCCCCGAGAGCGTAAGCGGAATATCCGTATCGGGTACAACTTCGGCTTTCCAGTGGCTTGGGTCGTGCGAGAGAAGAATCCTAAATCCATCAGTTCCGTCCATCGCTCTCTTTAGGTCGCCTTGATGAATCGTAGGAAATCCTTGTTGGCTAAAATTTGCGTTGTCAACTCCTATGAATGTAATCTTAGAGCCATCCTCAGCCTCTAAGACTCTGTTTTCGTTTCTGAGTAGAGTCCAGCCAAGAATATTTTTTTGGAAATCCACTAAATCTTCAACAGCTTTGTTTTTGTCAAGGTTGCGGTCGAAACCATATATCATAAAGTCGTGATTACCCAACACAGACAATACCCCATATTTTGCATTCATTGTTTTGAGAATGTCTGCATAAGGCTCGGCCTCGCTTCTTCCTATGGTTACCATATCTCCAGTGAAACATATCAAGTCGGGAGAGTGGCTGTTGATTTCATCTATAAATTTCTTAAATTTTTCTGGAGAATCATCAAATGTCGATAAATGCAAATCTGAAATATGCACAATCTTGAAGCCATTACACGCCTGCGGTATATCCTTGTGGGTATACTCTACTTCGATTGATTCAACCTTCCATCGACCAACGAAATATCCATATGCCATAAGGCTCCAAAATAGCACTACCAGAATAATTGCTAAGCCCCCAAAGAGCCTGTATGGTATATGTAAATCTACTATTTTGCCAATGCACCATCCCAGAAACCAAAGGATATGTGGAACCAATGCCAACATAATAGCGCCTACAAGGCAGAAACATAGCATTATTTGTGTAGCTTTCATATGTCAATATTCTTCATTGTAACAAAAGTAATCAAAAATATTAGTATAAATGCATTTAATACGACTTTATTGCCAAGAGTAGTTCATTATTTGCAAATATACGAATCTCCATCGATATTGAGGTCAAACGCCCCCTCTCCGTCAATAAAGGTGTAAATAAGGTAGTTACGAGATTACATCCATTTTTACTCCCAAAAATCAAGGTTGGGTGTGTTTTTTGATTTTTAAAGTGCTGCCCAAGCGAAAATAGGTTTATTCCGTTTTGGGTATATAGCCAATGGACTAAACTAAACTTATTACATTATTCAGCGTTCTCACCTTGTTAAAAAATGTAAATTTTGCCATAAAGTTTGTTCGTTTCGTAAAAAGCGTATAATTTTGCAACTGACACAGGTGTCAAACACTAATGTAAGTCGTTGTTTTATGGTAAAAATAGGTCTTGATATTGGTTCAACAACCGCCAAGTTGGTTGCTATTGGAACAAACGGGAATGTGTGTTTTTCATCATACAAAAGACATAACGCACAGGCGAATGAGGTTATCACATCATTCCTTGAAGAGTTGTTATGTAAGTTTGGTGATGAAGAGGTTTCGTTGCGAGTAACAGGCTCGGTAGGAATGGGACTCGCTGAGCGGTGCAATTTGCCATTTGTGCAAGAGGTGGTTGCAGCATCAAAAACGGTACAATGCTATTATCCCACAACTAATACTATGATTGACATCGGAGGAGAGGATGCCAAAATAGTATTATTTAAGGATGGTAAGACTGATGATTTGCGAATGAACGGAAATTGTGCAGGAGGAACAGGAGCATTTATCGACCAAATGGCTATTATCTTAGGT
>JAZQRP010000018.1:0-24417 GCA_045629685.1 Candidatus Aphodosoma sp.
CTCTTCGCCAAACAATTATAAGTATCGCAACCACGACAAGAAGGAGAATATCTACGATGAAAACATGAATATCATCGACCAATACTATCCTGTCGAACGCAACAAAAGTGGTGCATACCGCGACCTACACATTCTACAAGAGGCTTATTACAACACTAATCGTGGCGACCGCTTCGGTCTCAATGCTTGGTATATCAACTCCAACCGCGAACTTGCTATGCTTACCACTGACTATGGCGATGATACTGAGTTCGAAAACCGTCAGCGCGAACAGACTTTCCGTGGTATATTCACCTACGACCACCTCGCTGAGCAATGGAAACTTGGAGCAAAGACTGGCTATATATTCACTTGGATGGCTTACGACTACAAGCGCGACCTTGGCAATGGTGTAATGGCACACATGACTCGTTCTCGCTCTCGCATCAACACTATTTATGGTCAACTCAATGCCGAATATTTTATTGGTCGCCAATGGCTTTTCACTGCCAATCTCTCAGCTCATCAACACTTTGTACGCAGTGAGGACAAAAACATCATTCTCCAAAATGGCGACAATGGAATCGTGGGTTATCATGTTGGCCGACTCGAACTCTCTGGTGCTGCATCTATCAAATGGCAACCTATCGATCGCATTGGTCTTTCTTGTGTTGTGCGCGAAGAGCTTTTTGGCGATAAATGGACTCCTATCATACCTGCTCTATTCTTCGAGAGCATACTCTCGCGACCTGGCAATCTCACTCTTAAACTCTTGGGTTCACGCAATTATCGTTTTCCTACACTCAACGACCTCTATTTCCTTCCTGGTGGCAATCCCCACCTCCGCAACGAGCAAGGCTGGACCTACGATGCCGGACTCTCTTTCGCAGTTGGTTCTCAATATGACGCATCTAATATAGAGACACGGCATGTCGCAACTAAAAACGATTTTATCGCAGATAAAATCAATTCCGTGGGTTCTGTGGGTTCCGTGAGAAACAAAAAATCTGTGAGAAACAATAGCTTATGTTTTAAACATTACACTCTCACGGGCTCTGCCACATGGTTCGACTCTTATATCGACGATTGGATTATCTGGCTACCAACTACCAAAGGTTTCTTTTCGCCTCGCAATCTCAAAAAAGTGCATGCCTATGGCATCGAACTCCAAACTGACCTACAACTCCAATTTACTAACGACTGGCATCTTTCTCTCAACGGCACATTCACATGGTCGCTTTCTATCAACATTGGCGAACCAATGACCCCTGCTGATCAATCTGTAGGCAAACAACTCCCTTATGTGCCAGAAATTTCAGCCAACATCGTCGGCAGACTATCGTGGCGCACATGGGCTTTCTCATACAAATGGTGTCACTACAGCGAGCGTTACACTATGTCGAGCAACGATATCACTCTCACTGGTCGTCTGCCTAAATACTATATGAGCAACGTAACCCTCGAAAAACAAATCCATTGCTCATGGGCAGAGTGGTCGCTCAAAGGCACTATCAACAACCTTTTCAACGAAGAATACCTCTCCGTTCTCGGTCGCCCAATGCCGCGTATTAATTTTCAATTTTTTGTCGGTATTACGCCTATTTGGAAAAAATAAATTTCTTTTCTTCATTTAAGTATATATTTTCTTGGCTACCTCATTGTGAAATGGGGTAGTCTTTTATGTATTATGTCATACTATTTTTTTTGTAATCATTACAAAAATACACATTATTAGTGTGTATTATTTTCAAGATAGTCAACCATACCTTCAAGCAAACTGCAAGCAACGAAACCGTCATAAACTGACACACACTTACAGTGTGTATTTTTTGACTATTTTTACTTTAAAAGGCTTCAATATTCCCATTTGCTATTTGCAGTTTTGCAGTTTCAAAACTACAAAATCGCAAAACCGCAAACCGCAAACTGTAAATAAAAAACAAAAAAATAAGAAAAAGTTCAAATAAAATATTTAATTCTCAATTCACAATTTTCAATTTTTAATTCTCAAGATGTTGTAAATTATATGTTTGTGTGTACTTATTGTGAAAAATACATATATCTTATGAATTGTCAAAAAACTATTGTAAAACATAAAAAATAATTTGTCAGATAGCAAAAATATTACTAAATTGCAGTCGCAAAACAATAATAATAATTAACCAGTGGATGCGGCTGGCCGTATCCCTACAAAAATCTAAAATATTATGAAAGTTTATCAATCTAACGAAATTAAGAACATCTCTCTTTTGGGTAGTTCTGGCTCTGGAAAAACCACACTCGTGGAAGCTATGCTTTATGAGTGTGGAGTTATAAAACGTCGCGGTACTGTAGAAGGTAAAAACACTGTATCTGACTATTTCCCTGTTGAAATGGAATATGGCTATTCTGTATTCCCTACTGTGATTCACGCTGAATGGTTAGGTAAAAAACTTAATATTATTGACTGTCCGGGTTCTGATGACTTCGTAGGTGGTGCAATTACTTCTCTTGGTGTTACTGACCAAGCCCTTATCCTTGTTAATACTCAATATGGTGTTGAAGTAGGTACTCAAAACCACTTCCGCTACACTGAGCAAACTAAAAAACCTGTTATTTTCCTCGCTAACCAATTAGATACTGACAAATCTAATTTCGATCAAACTGTTGAACAACTTCGCGAGAGCTTTGGTAACAAAGTTGTGTTAGTTCAATATCCAGTTAACTGTGGTGTTGGTTTCAACGCTGTTGTTGACGTCCTCCTCATGAAACTTTACAGATGGAAACCAGAAGGTGGTGCTCCTGAAATTCTCGATATACCTGCTGAAGAACTTGATAAAGCAAAAGAACTCCACAATGCTCTTGTTGAGGCTGCTGCTGAAAATGATGAAACTCTCATGGATAAATACTTCGAACAAGGTTCGCTCACTGAAGACGAAATGCGTTCTGGTATCCGTCAAGGTCTCATCGGTCGCGATATCTTCCCTGTATTCTGCTGCTGCTCTGGCAAAGATATGGGTGTTCGCCGTTTGATGGAATTCCTCGGTAATGTCGTTCCTTTCGTTGACGATATGCCAAAACCTGTAACTAAAAACCTCGAAGAAGTTGCTCCTAATAAAGACGCTGAAACTTCTATCTTCGTATTCAAAACTTCTGTTGAACCACACATCGGTGAGGTTGTTTACTTCAAAGTTATGAGCGGTACACTCAAAAAAGGTGATGACCTTACTAATATCTCTCGTAATGGTGGTAAAGAACGTATCTCTCAACTCTTCTGCGTAGCTGGTCAAAACCGTATCGAAGTTGAACAACTTGTAGCTGGTGATATCGGTGCTACTGTTAAACTTAAAGATACTCGCACTGGTAATACTCTCAATGCTAAAGGTTGTGAATACGACTTCCCTGGTATCCAATATCCAGAACCAAAATATCGTCGCGCTATCAAACCTGTAACTGATGGTGAAGAAGAAAAACTCAACGAAATTCTCACTCGTATGCACGAAGAAGATCCAACTTGGGTTATCGAACAAAGTAAAGAACTTCGTCAAACTATCGTTTCTGGTCAAGGCGAATTCCACCTCCGTACACTCAAATGGCGTATCGAAAACAACGATAAACTCCAAATCCAATATCTCGAACCACGCATCCCTTATCGTGAAACTATCACTCGCGCTTCTCGTAGCGACTATCGTCACAAAAAACAATCTGGTGGTGCAGGTCAATTCGGTGAAGTACACCTCATCGTTGAGCCATACGTAGAAGGTGAACCAGTTAAAGAAATCTATAAATTCAACGGTCAAGAATATCGCATCCAATCTCGCGACGTTCAAGAAGTTGAACTCGATTGGGGAGGTAAACTCGTTATGGTTAACTCTATCGTTGGTGGTGCTATCGATGCTCGTTTCATGCCAGCTATCATGAAAGGTCTCATGGATCGTATGGAACAAGGCCCTCTTACTGGCTCATACGCTCGCGACGTACGAGTTATCGTTTACGATGGTAAAATGCACCCAGTAGATTCAAATGAAATTTCTTTCCGTCTTGCTGGTCGTAACGCATTTGCTCAAGCCTTCAAAGAAGCTAATCCTAAAATCCTCGAACCTGTTTACGATGTAGAAGTATTGGTTCCATCTGAACGTATGGGTGATGTAATGTCTGACCTCCAAGGTCGTCGTGCAATCATTATGGGTATGGAATCAGTGAAAGGTTTCGAAAAACTTATGGCTAAAGTGCCTTTGAAAGAGCTTTCTAACTACTCAACAGCATTGAGTTCACTTTCAGGTGGTCGTGCTTCATTCTCAATGAAATTTGCTTCTTACGAACTTTGCCCAGGCGATGTTCAAGACAAACTCCTCAAAGAATACGAAGCTACTCAAAACGAAGACTAATCAAAGTAATCTTCAAAATAAAACCTCTCAATCATTCGATTGAGAGGTTTTATTTTGATAGCTTTTTGTAGTGGCTATAGCAGCCATAGTAGCTATAGCCACTATAACCATTATAGCTACTATAGTAGTTATAGCAGTATAGAGACTATAGTTACTATAACCTCTATAGTAGCTATAAAAAAAAACGAGATGCTAATTAATTTAGCATCTCGTTTTTTTATCTTATATCTATAAAATTATTTCACAATAATTTTGCTTGTTGCAACAGTGTTGCCATTGTAGATTTTCACTACATAGATACCATCGCGGAGATTAGCTTTGATAGAGCTATTTTCTACTGCTTGGCTCATAACTTTTGCACCAGTGATGCTATATACTTCAATCATATTAGCATTACCTGAAAGTGTAATGATACCATTAGCATAATAAGCTGCAAGTTTGTCGTATGTTACATTTTCAACAGCAACAGTAGGTTCAACGTCGTATGGAGAGCAGCTGAGACGAGCAGCCCATATATTGCTTTTAAGTGCACCACCAGCACCTACAAGAGTTTTTCCGTCAGCAGAGACGCACCATACCTGACCTAAATCATCTTCGTCTGTGCCTGCAGCCTCATCTGTTATAATTGCGTCAATTTGTCCTGCATTGATACCTTCGTATGCCAATAAGCAACTTTCTAGTTCAACGTACTCATTTGCTTTGTAGATATAAGGTTTTCCTAATGGATTATTCATATTATTGCTTCTGAAGTAAACATTCCCATTGTCATCTACAGCAGTGGCAGTAGATAGTTTATTTGTTGATTTGATATAATCAAATACAATTAAAGAATCATTATCTACATCGAAAAGGAAAGCAACATAACCTTGACTAAGTTCGCTATCAAGTTTAGGGAATACATAGAAGTCTCCACATACCCATTTACCGTTAGGTGACATTACTGCGTTATCAACAAAAGAAGTTTCTTCATAGCGGTCATCGAAATTGCGTTCGATTATGAGGGTAGTATCTTCTGTTTGAACGTATGTAGTTATGTAAGAAGGTAAACCTGCTGATGGTAAATAAATCCAGTCAAGAGAAATAAGTAAACGAGAACCATCTGTTGACATATCTTTTAATTGGTGATATGTAGATTGTTTGTCGTTAATACGAGTTTTAGTTAGATATTGGTTTGTTGATTCATAGTCTGAAAAATCTTCATCAACTTCACCATTGATCCAGCGAGCTAGAACAGCATCTGTTTGTGTATATACCCATCCTAGGCAAGTTGTATCACCATCATTGATAGTAATAGCAACAACTTCACCATACATTTCACCTCCATTAAGAGATACCCAAGGCATGTCCAAAGTAATCCATTCTCCATTGAGGTTGTATGCAGGAGCATTTAAATAACTACCTCCAATGAGTGATCCATCGTTGCTAATCCAATAAGCATCACTTGGATCTGTTTCGCTTTCTTGTAGATAGATAGGTTCACCTGTTGTTAAATTCCATTTTACTGCATTAGTAAATGATTTGTCAACTAGAGCTGCACCACAAGCCCATTCTCCATTGTCAGAAATAGCTTTTGGTTGGACATCTTTTGTAAATAAATCTAAAAATTCACCAGTTGGTTTTTCTTGTGCTACAATTGTAAAGAT
The DNA here is from genome assembly GCA_045629685.1 of Candidatus Aphodosoma sp. Taxonomy (GTDB): domain Bacteria; phylum Bacteroidota; class Bacteroidia; order Bacteroidales; family Paludibacteraceae; genus Aphodosoma. The sequence continues at coordinate 5,990 of JAZQRP010000018.1, forward strand.
TATACAAAATAGGTAGCTTAAAAGGATTGTTGTTCTTTTCATTGGTTTTTAGTGTGTTAGTGTAATAAAAACGAATATCATTCCAATATAAGTATTGGAATGCAAAGTTATAAAAAAAAATGCAAAGTACAATGTACTTTGCATTTTTTTTGTTTGTGTTAGATTTATTTAACTATAAACTTGTGTACAGAGACTGAATTTGTGTCGAAATTCATAGCTTTAACAATGTATAGACCTTTATTAAGATTTATAGACATTGTTGTTGAATTTATCTCTTTTTGAGAGATTAATTGTCCGTTTATAGTATAAATTTCTACTTGATTAACAATAGAAGAGAATTCTAAATCGTTGTTATTGTATATTACGAGGATTTCATTCTCTTTTGTGTTTTCAGTTGGAGTTGGGTTGTAAACTGCTCCTTCTGTGATATGTTCTTGGCTAAGTGCGATGAACGAAAAAGCATTTGCATAGCCGCCATCATCAAAAATACCGACAATGTTGTTTACTTCGTAAAGTTCATAGTCCCACACTGTGTATACCATTTCGTAGTCGCCTGCGTAGAGGTATTTTTCTGTTGTTGTTTGACCATAGTTAGATACTGTACGAGTATCATGTTTGACACCCATAAGTTTTACTACAGTGCTTGAGTATTTGCTACGATTTTTTGCTAAATCGGCAATGGTTACTTCTTTTACATTTGAGTCAATTGCATTGTTTTCGGAAATAACTTTGTAATTTGTAAATCCAGAAAGATTTAGTTGAGCTCCTGTTTCTGCATAATAAACACAAGTTCCTTTGAAGTTTTTGACATAGTCACCTGGATTTACATCTATATTGCGTTCATCGAAAATGAATATACCACCAGTTTCGTCTTGTACGTGGATACCTGTTAATTCTGTATCGGCATTGTTCCATTGGTGTTTGTAGGTAACTAAAACAGGATTTAATAATTCGTATGTTACGCCAACAGCAAGAGGTCTGCCTGCTTTTTTTAATTCAGCAATGCTATTGAATTGATAGTTATCTTTAAGGATGTCGTTTTCTCCTCTTAAGACAAATGTTGCATATCCAGGATTGACTACACCTGCATCAACAATACCTACTACAGCATGATCGGTACCTACGTATTTTGAGAAATCGGCACCGTCAATATATACAGAGTCAATTTCTTTTGACATGCTATTTTTTACGCGCAAGAAATATTTTTCGCCATGTTTTACAATTGTGCCTGTAGGAGATGAGCATAATTGAGCCTCATAATTTGTAATAGCAGTACCTTTGAGGTATTCCAATTCTTGAATTGCACCAATTGATAATTCATTATTTCTATTGATAATTACAATTTCGTTATCTTCTGACTGTGTGATTACTGAGCCGAATACTTTATCGCCTTTAGTGGTGAGAGGAGTATATATACCTCTGATGCCTGCTACAGAGTCGCCAGCCTCTACGTTTGCATTGTTGTTTGGCAATTTTAACATTGTGCCATAGGTAGACCACCATTGGTCGTACTGTATATATAGTGTTGTTGTGCCATCAGGGTTAGCGACAACGCGATTTACGAGTACTGGGTTTAAAACGCTTACTGGATAATCTACAGGTTGACTATCTTTGAGGTCAACAATGGTTTGAAAAGCTTCAGATGAAGAGATGTACTTGCTTCCTGGAACATTAAAACCTAACGAGCCATTGAAGCCATAATATCCAATGAATGTTGCTTCAGTTGGGATGCTATGTATTCCGATGATTGGAATTAGATTGCCTTCGAATGCTAGATTTTTTCCACTAGTTTTGGCTTGTGAGAGTCTGATAGGTTTACATTCGTATTGCATAGGATTAGCGAAAAAGTCGCTGATGGCTACGTCGGTGATTGTAATATCAATATTTCTTTCTACAACTCTAATATTCTCAGCATGAGTCTCATTTTGAATTTCGATGCGAGTCATTGATTCTGATGTAGATTTATAAAATATGCCTTTGATATTGGTGATTTTGAGATTAGGAAATCCTGCATCGACAGGTATAGGGCAAGCATTAGACAAGTCGTAGCTGTCGATAGCAATTGCTCCTGTTTCGTCTTGGATGAGAATACCATCTGTTGTATAGAATGTGGTTATTGCATTACCAGTGTATTCTATATATGCACCATTTTCCAAATTACGAATGTCGCTGATTTTATCATATTTTGTATATGTGGCGGCGAACAAATTTGAGATTGTCATGAAAGACAATATGGTGATGGCGAAAAATTGTGAGATGTGTTTTTTCATGGTTTTACTTTATTGTTAATTTGCTTGTTGTGATAGTGTTGTTTTGTGTGTTATACATTTTTACAATGTAAATTCCTTGTTCGAGATTAACTTTTACTGAATTTGTTTCTACGTTTTGTTTTTGAATCAATTTGCCATTGATGTTGTATATCTCGACTAGGTTAACGATGTCGGTAAATGTGATGTTGCCATTGTTGTATAGGGCAGCGAGGTTGTCGTTTGTTATGTTTTCAATGGCATTAGGTAGAGCGTCAGTAAGAGGGAAAGGGAGTTTTAATATCCAGTTGTAAGTACCACGGCCTTCGCCTGCGCAACCAATTATTGTTTTTGCATCGCTTGAGATATCATAGATCCAACGTAAACTGCCTTTAAGGATTTCGTCGTCAGGGCATGTTGCATCGATTTGTTCTTGAGTGACTCCAAAGGTGTTTTTAAGTATATCTTCGATTAGTGTAGCTTTTCCATCAATAGATACGTATGTGCTACGGAAATCGCCAGTTAGTACAGGGCCACCATAATAAGGGTTGCCTTCATTGTCAACAACAAGACATTTTGTGTTTTCAGGAGCTTCTTCGATGATGATGAATTTGTCTTGTTCTATGTTGTAATAGCAAGATATATTCATTTGGTTTGCATAAAGTTGAAGAGCGATGAATTTGCCATTTTGGCTTAATTTTTCTTCTTGGAAGAAGCAAACGCTGTTTTTGTCAAATTTGCTGAATTCTTCGCGGTCCATAGGAGATAGTAGTTTGAATTCGCCATCTTTGATGATGAATGGTACGCGTTGTTCGATGTTTGGATCTTGTGGCCAATACAATGGTTTGATAGCACCAAGCATTACTTTGCCATCGGCAGATATATCAGTGATTTGGTTCATCATTTTGCCATCTTCATCATAGCATACATCTTCAGGTATTAGATCTATAGCAGTTGTTAGTACACCATTGACCCATTTAACTGCTTGCACTTTTTGGAATCCATCGCCATCAAAGACGCGACCTACAAGAATTGTATCGGTGCCAACTATGGCTAAGTCTTTAACTTCGCCCATTGTGTAGCGACTAGGTAAAGTGAGGGTGTGCCATTCGCCATTTAAATTGTATGCAGGTTGATTAAGGTATTGACCACCAACAAGTGTTCCGTCGTTAGAGATGCAGAAGACGTCAGATGGTACGGCATCTATTTCATCTTCAAGTATTAAATAAGTTCTTTCGCCAGTTGATAGATTCCATTTTGATGCATTGCCTTGGAATCCAGCACCATCGGCATTGTTGAATGATGAACCACATGCCCATTCGCCGTTTTCTGATATACAGTTAATTGATGCATTATCGCTTTCGATTAGTGAGCGTAATTCTGTGGTTTGACTTTGTGCGTTTGCACAAATAAACATTGATAATCCAATGAATAATAGTTGTTTAAAATTGTTTTTTTTCATAAAACTTTTATTTAAATATTTGTATTTCTTTGTTTTATAGTATTGTGTGTGATGTGTTTTTGGTTTAATATGCAAAGTTACTATTTTTTTTTGAAAGTAGCTCTAAAAATTTGTGATTTTTATGTTTTTTTATGGTTTTGGTTGACTTGTGTTTTTTTTTTGATGCTGCGCAGTGGGTGGAAATGGGTTGTATGTTTTTGTTTTTTTGACATTTTGCGGATATAGTTATAATATGTTTATAGTATGTTTATAGTATATTTATAATATGTTTATAGTATATTTATTATATGTTGTAGATAGGGTGAGGTGATGGTTATTTGTTTGTTGATGATTTAGACAATGGGGGATGGTGATGATTGGTATTGTGTTGGTGATAGGTGTTATGGGTTGATTGATATTTTGTAAAATTGCAGTTCAGTGTTGTAATACTACTGTTCAGTAATGTTGTATATATATAATGTGTGATGTTTGGTTGTTTTTTTGTAATTTTGTACGGGGTTTTGTCTTGTGCAAAACTTTTTTTATGTGTTTATAAATCAAAATAAATGAATATGAGAAGAAATTTACTTTTTGGATTAGTTGCTTTGTTTTTGTTGTTTAATTTTAGATTTACTGTTGTTAATGCGCAACAGCTTCCGAATTCGGGTTTCGAGAACTGGGAGCATGATGCTTTGAATGATTTTGAAGATGGACAACGTCCTGTAAATTGGAACACATCTAACATTAAGAAAACTGTGATTGGTATTACAGCAGGGGCTAATATGGTATTTCCTGATGGCAATGCACATAGTGGTACTTATTGTGCAAAGGCCATAAATACCGAGGTTGGTGCTGTAGGTATCACTGAAACTTCTCCAGCTTGGATTACTTTAGGTAAACCATGGAGTTATATTGATGGTACAAATACAAATTCTGCAACGGCAGGTACCGATGGTGGTATTCAATTTACATATCGCCCTGATACCATTGCTGTTTGGATTAAACGAACTTCAAGTGGTAATGAGAATGCCCATATTGTCTTCTACTCTTGGAAGGGTACTTCGCAAGGGGATAGTTATAAGGCGAAGAATGGGAAATGTTCGTCGACAACTCACTATGATGAGGAGTCGGATATACGTCAGTTGACGGATGCTAATAGTTGTAAAACTACGGTTTTGGCTACACAAGTGGCAGAGGCTATGTGGCGTAGTAAAGAGACGTTTAGTAATTGGACAGAGGTTAAAATACCTATTAAATATTTGATTAATGATAAGCCAGAGAAGTGTAATGTGATTATTTCGGCGGCGAATTATCCTAATTTTCGTGCGAGTTCGGTTGAGCTTGGTGCGGCGATATGGGCAGATGATATTCGTTTGATTTATTCGTCGGGAGTTGATGAGATTTATGTGGATGGTCGTAAGAAATTGTCTTGTGTATCTGGGCAATTTGATTACACGTGTTCGATGGGAAAAACGGCAACTTCTGTTGGTGAGATTACGTTGAAACGTAGTGGTCGTTATCTTGATCCGTCTGAATATACTATTAATAAGGGCGCTATTGGAGAGATTACGTCGATAACGGTTAAAGCGGAGGATGGTTCGTCGGAGTCGACGTATAATGTTATGTTTGCGGCAGCAATGTCATCGAATCCTAATCTTGGTGATATTTTGGTTGATGGGCTTTCTATTGCTGGGTTTAATCCACTTATTACATCGTATAGTTTAGAATTGCCGTTTGGAACGACAAATTATCCTACTATAGAGGCTGTGCTTGCGGAAGATGGTCAAAGGGCAGAAGTTCAGAAGCCTTCGGTTTTCCCAGGTATGGTGAAGATTTCTTCAACTGCTCCTGATGGGACAACAAAGAAAGAGTATTCTATAGTATTTACAGTTGGTGCGTTGACAGATAACACATTGACGGATATTAGTTTGGATGGTCAGACGATACCTGGTTTTAATCCGACTAAGAATAATTATACTATTGAGTTGCCATTAGGTACAACAGAGACTCCAAAATTGGGGTATACGACAGCTTATCCTAATGATCATGATATTGTTATTGATAATAAGGGTATTTCGGGGGGTATTGAAATTAAAGTTACGCCTAAGGGAACAACGCTTACGCGTACGTATAAGATTAAGTTTGTTGTTACGGAATCGACTAATAGTAAGTTGGCTGCGATTACTATTGATGGTGAGTTGATAGAAGGGTTTAATCCTGAGTTGTTTACGTATACGGTTAATCTTCCGATTGGGACGACAGATTTGCCTGTTGTTTCTTTTGAGAAGGGAGATCCTTATCAGACAGTGACAATAGAGCAAGGAGGATTTGAAACTCCAACAAAGATTACGGTTAAGTCTCAATCGGGAGCTCAGTCTATATATCGTATTAATTTTGTAATAGCACAATCATCTATTTCGACATTAGCGGATATTCAACTAGATGGAGTGTCTATTGAGGGATTTGATCCTACAAAGACTTCTTATAAAATAGAGTTGGGTCAGGGTGTAACGGTGGCACCTAAAATTACCTATACTAAAGGCGATGAATATCAGTCGGTAACACTTACAGAGGGTGGTATAAGTGGGATTTCTCGTATTGTGGTACAAGCACAAAGTGGAGCGGTTACGACTTATACAATTGAGTTTGTAGTAGTTAAATCATCTAATTCGACGTTGAAAGCAATTTTTCTTGATGGTGTTTTGTTGGAAGGTTTTGCTTCTGATGTAACTACTTATAGTATATCACTTCCTAGGGGTACGACTAAGTTGCCAGAGATAACTTGGACGCCAGGAGATGCATCTCAAACTATTCGTAAGGTTGATGGAGGAGTGAGCGGTGAAACTAAGATTACGGTGAAAGCGCAGACAGGAGATGTAACAATTTATAGTATATTCTTTAATGTTGAAACTAATAGTAATGTAAATCTTAAGGATATTAAAATTGGAGGGGTTTCGGTTGAGGGTTTTTCGTCTGAAATTTTGGAATATAGTATCGAATTACCGGCAGGAACTACGGTGTTGCCAGAAATTATTTGTGAAAAAGGTGATGAGTCTCAAACTGTTTCTATTACACGAGGAGGTGTGAATGGTGTAACAGAAATTTTGGTTAGAGCAGAGGATGGGACAACACGAGTGTATAAGATTGCGTTTAGTGTGCAGAAGTCAGAAAATGCATTTTTGAAGATGATTTATGTTGATGGTGTAGCTCTTGCAGATTTTGAGAAAGAGAAATTTGATTATAATTATGTTTTAACATCGGCGGTGACAGAGTGTCCTGAAATAACGATAGATAAAGAGGATGGGCAGAATGTGTCGATTACAGTACCTCGAGTTACGGGTGTTGTGCGTATAGAGGTGACACCTGAGTCGGGAAGTAAAAATGTTTATACCATTAATATTAATTATCCACAATCTAGCAATTCTAAGCTTGCGGAAGTTTTGGTTGATGGAGAGCAAATTATTGGTTGGAATCCTGATGTTACAGATTATGTATTGCAGATTACCGATAAAAAGATACCTGTGGTGACTTATGTACAAGGCGATGATAAGCAAAAGGTAGTTGTAGAAACTAATTCGATTACGGGAGATACGAAATTTATTGTAAAGGCTGAAAATGGAACAGTCACAACTTATAGTATAAGATTTGAGAGAGTAAAATCATCAGTTTCTAATTTATTGGATTTGCAAGTGGGCGGAGTTTCGATTTTTGAAGCGAATAAGAATGATTATGATTATATTTTGCCTCAAGGGACAGAAGTGCGTCCTATGATTACTTATGTGAAAGGAGATGATAATCAGAATGTAACTCTTATTGCTCCTGCGCTTGAAGGGAAAGCAGAAATTATTGTTGTTTCGGAAGATGCAACGGCTACAACTACGTATACGATTAATTTTGCGTTTCAACCTTCATCGAATACAGATTTAGAAAAGATTGTTTTAACTCAGCGTGCTGTAAATTATGAGAAGGAGTTGACAACGTTGGATTTTGGATTGTCTTCAGTAGCTTTAATTGATGGAGGTATTATATCAGATACAGTTGTTATTGATTGGATTAGGGGTGTAGCCGCTCCTACAATTACTTATGTAGAGGAGGAAGAGCAACAAATGGTAGCTTTTGCTGATGCGGGATTGAATGGAGCAGAAATACTTGTTGTTGCAGAAGATGGTAGTCAACGAGAATATGTTATTCGTTATAATATAGTTAAAACCGATATTGCACAATTGCAAGATTTGCAAATATATGATGAGGAGAATCATAGGTTTGTGCCAATAAGTGGATTTAAATATGATCACTATGTTTATGATATTAAACTTCCATGGCGCACTAAAACGGAACCAGTATTAAATCCAGTTGCAATGTTGCCAAATCAGACAATAAAGGTGATGTATGGGGGAGTGAATGGAGCAACAACTATTGAAGTAACAGCAGAGGATGGAGTTTCGACACAAATATATACAGTAAATTTCTCTGTTGAAAAATCATCATTAGCTACATTGGATGCTATTTATTATACTATAGACAATAATTCGCAAGAATTGCCTAATTTTGAGCCAAATAAATTTGAATATGTAGTAGAGTTGCCTTATGGAACTATAAACACTCCTCTATTAACATGGGATTTAGGTACTCAAGATGGTAAGATTGTAACAGAACAAATAGTAGAATATAGAGCTGGTAATATTTATCAGCCATCTGAGATTAAAGTTATTGCCGAAGATGGAACAGAGAATACTTATGTGGTAAATTATAAGGCAGTTAATAGTGTTAAGCCTAATGTGTTGACTATGGTTAGTGTTGGTAATGAGCCCGTGATTATGGAGGATGGAGTATTTGATTATGAGGTAGAATTGCCATACGGAACAATAGAATTACCAGAAATAACAGTGCTTAAATCATATCCAGAACAAAGTGTTATTGTTACATCAAAGGGGCTTTTGGGTACGACTAAAATAGAAGTGTATTCGAATAAATCGGTAGAGGATAAAGTTGTTTATAATTTGAAATATAGAGTTAGTAAAGTTTCGCCAGCATCATTAGAATCTATTACAATTGATGGCGTTAAAATACCTAATTTTGATCCAGAAGAGACTACATACATCTTTAATGTTACAACACCGCCTACATTGGTAGAAGCAGAACCGATAGATGGAGCTGAATTAGTAGAAGATCCAATTTATAATGCACATAAGGCAGAGTTTAAGGTGACAGGCGATGCTGGTAATGATGAAAAGACTTATATGGTTTATTTTCATTATGGAGAAGAAAAAATTCCAAATGGAACATTCGATCAATGGGGAAAAGCGAGATATAATAATGCAAACAAACCTTTAGGTTGGACTGTCCCTGCAGATGTAGCAGATGAATATATTTATGAAATACCTTTTATTGGAACAGATATTATTTATAATACAGGGTCAGAAGTTAGTGATAGTACATCATTTACTAAAGTATATTTGCAGACTTGCTTTGGAGCATCGTTGAATGGTAGTGTGCCTGGAATGATGACTTTAGGAGATATGGCTCTTTCGTTAAATTTAGATGGGAACTCTGAATCTTCAGTTTCTGGCGGTATTTCGTTCCATAATACACCTGAAAAAATATGTTTAGATTATAAACCAATTCATGCTCAAAAAATAAGTGAGTGGAAGTTGTTGTTGTCTATAGGCTCATCGTCTAACATGAAAATGAATGAGTTTTCAGGAAAGTATACAAATTTGAATGTATGGCAAAAATTAGAAGAGAATATTAAGTACAATGTTGGTGAAGAAGTCGAAATGATGAATATTACTATTAATTCAGCACATTCAACTAATGCAAAAGATTTGAATGGTGAATATTCTTCTGGTTTGGCTATAGATAATTTGCGTTTTTATTATAATAATTTATTATCTTCAATTGCAATTGATGGGGTTGCTTTATATGGTTTTCGTGCTGAAAACTTTGAATATACATACACTATTGATGCAGAACGTACGACATTGCCTGAAATATCAGTTATTGGACAAGTAGCAGATCAACAGCATCGTATTAGTTGGGGAGATGATATAAATGGTGAGCGTATAGCGACTATTACATCTATGGCAGAAGATGGGACATCGGTTGATTATAAAATTAAATTTGTTCATGAAAAATCGACGAACAAGTTGTTGAAAGGATTGAAAATAAATGGGGCGTTGGTTGATAATTTTGAACCTAATAAATTTGAATATACTTATGTAGTTCCTAATATGACTCGTCGTATGCCTGATATTGAGGCTATTGCAGCAAATTATAATCAAAATATAATATATACTATTGCAGGTACGTCATCTGTAACAATTGCAGTGATGGCAGAAAATGTTAGTCATAGAAGTATTTATAAAATTAATTTTGTTGAAGAGAAAAATAATATTACGGCATTAAAAAATGTAATTTTAGATGGTTACGCTCTTGAATATGATGAAACAATAACTTCATATAGAATTGATGTTGCAGCTGATGCTATAGTTCCATATATTTATTTTGAGAAAACGTCGGAGGGTCAATCGGTAGATTTGTCTGTAGATAATAATGTCGCAATATTTAATGTAACGGCTCAAGATGGAGAAACGAAGGGAGAATATATAATTAATTTTGTACGTCCAGAAGTTATTTCAACTGCTCAATTGTCAAATATTATTCTTAATGATTATCAAATAGATGGTTTTGCTATTGATAATTATAATTATGTTCATAATATAGAAAAAGAGCCATTAAAATCTATTTATTATGAAAAAGTATTATCTTCGGATGTTGTAACTTATATTATAACTCCAGATAGTGCATTGTTGAGGGTTAATAGTGCAGATGGTTCGGTTAAAAATAATTATCGAATAATTTATGACATACCAAAAAGTAGTGATGCAACATTAGAGTCTCTAACTATAAATTATCGTCCAATTGAGGGATTTGTTCCTGCTTTGACTGATTATCCTATAGAAGTAGAAAGAAATGAGTTTCCTCATATTGCAGCAAAAGCATACGATATAGATGCTACAATTTCAGTTGATTATGTTGTAAATGAAACGAACGAACGAACATTCTTGTTTGAAGTGGAAAGTGAAGATGAAACTAAAGTAATTACAAAAGTTCGTATGTTTACATTGAAAGAAACATCGACAGAATTGGCTGGTATCTTCTTTAATGGCGAGGAATTGCGTGAAAATGGAGAAGAATATACTTCTTCATCGGTATACATTCCTGAAATTACAGAGTATAGCATTAAACTTCATAGTGTATCACCAAAAATGGAGCAACCAACAATGCCTAATATTACGGCTATAGCTGGTACCTATGGACAGAATGTAGTGATTGAGCAAGGAGGAATTGATGGGGATACTTATATTACTGTTGTATCAGAATCCGGAGCCGAGATAACATATACTCTCAAATTTACGCCTGAACGTTCATCTAATGTATATTTGAATGATTTGTTGCTTGACTATGAAACAATTAAAGATTTCCAACCAAAACGTTATTTTTATCAGATTAAATTACAAAAAGGCTCAAATATGCCTATTGTAAGTTGGCAAGCTGCAGATGCATTTCAAATAGTAGAAGTTAAAGAGTATGAAGACAGATTGGATGTTGTTGTAACCGCCGAAGATGGAACTTCTGAAACTTATCAAATTGAAATAGAGTGGTTGCCATCTAATGAAACAAATATAGAGGCGATTTTGAGTGATGGAGAACTTCTAGAAGGTTTTGATCCTACAATTTATGATTACTTCTTTGATTTGCCTGTGGGTACAATGGTAGAGCCAATGCTGAAAATTGTAGCGGGCGCAGATGGTCAAAGTATATCTATTGTTTCTGGAGGGGTTAATGGGACGACTACAATTTCGGTAACTGCTCCTGATGGTGTAACTAAACGAGATTATCGAATTCATTATAGTTTGTTAATGTCAGAAAATAACAAATTGAATATGATTTATCTTGATGGTGAGCCTTTGGAGGGATTTATTTCTGATTTGCGTGATTATACAATTCTTTTGCCGATGGGAAAAGATAATCCTTTTGTAACTTGGGAAACAAGCGATGATTATCAAACTGTGACACGAGAAATAAGAGATGATGGAACTGTGATTTTGAAAGTAATTCCACAACGAGAAGAGTTATATTATGAATATATAGTGCGTTTTGAAAAAGTTATGTCTAAAAACGCAACTCTTAAATCAATTGAAGTTGATGGTGAAGTTATAAGTGGTTTTGCACCAAATAAATTCACTTATTTGATAGATCTTCCTGTTGGCACAGAAAGCATACCATATATATCTTATACAAAGGCTGAAGATGTTCAATCTGTTGATTATATAGAGCCTGAGACTCTTGCTGATGTGGCTACTATTAAGGTTATAGCACAAGATTCATCGTACACTAGTACATATTATGTGGCATTTAACCGATTATTATCTGAGGTTGATACACTTAAGACTATTTTTGTAGGAGGTATTCCGTTAGAAAATTTTGATGCCGATTCTAGTGAGTATATAATTGTGTTGCCGTATGGAACACAAGAATTGCCTAATATTGAATATGAGCAAGGGGATGCTTATCAAACAATAGAGGTCATAAAGGAGGATTTGAGGTCTATTATCGTTGTTACGGCAGAAAATGGAAAACGTCGTTCGTATACCGTGAAATTTGAAATTGAAAAATCGGCAAATTCATTGCTAAAAGCGATTTATAGTAATGGAGAACTTATTGAATCATTTGATTCAGAGGTTTTTGAATATGAAATAATTCTTCCTTATGGAGAAACAACACTTCCTATTTTCTCGTATGATTTATTAGAGCCTATGCAATCTGTTAAATATCAGCCAGCTATTTCAGTTACAGATACAGCTATATTTGAAGTTACTGCTGAAAATGGAGTTGATAAATCAGTGTATTATATGTTCTTTAAAACAATTAAAAGTGATAATGCATTTTTGGCAAACATATTTATTGGAGATGAACCTTTAACTAAATATGCGCAATCTTTTGAATCAGATAAATCGTTTAGTAGTGAAGAATTTATTTATAACATTATTTTCCCTTATGGAACAGAAGCATTACCTGAAATTACTTGGGTAGGTCAAGTTGATGATTATGCTTCAATCGTTATTTCAGGTGATTCAGTTCGTGGAAAAACTATCATTACTGTAACTTCTGCCGATGGCTATAATGTTAGTGATTATGAACTTAATTTTGATGTTCGTAAGAGTGATAATGCTTATCTTAAATCACTTTTAATTAAAGATGTTGAATTTAAGTTTGATTCTACAATATTCGAGTACGTTGTAACATTCCTTATTGGAACAGATACGACTTCTTTGCCAACAGTAGAGGATTTGGTTTATGAGCAAGTGTTGCCAACTCAGACTGTAGTTGTTTCTCAAAATAGTCCTACAGAATTAGTTGTTTTGGTTACAGCTGAAGATGGAATAGCGATGAATGCATACCAAATTAAATTTGAAATATTGTTAAGCAACAACACGTTATTGAAAGATTTGAAAGTGTCGGGAGTTTCAATTGCTAATTTCTCATCTACCCAATATGAATATACTTATATGTTATTCCCTGGTGCTGCAGTACCAGAAGTTGAGTTTGAGAAAGCAGAAGAATCACAAAATGTTGATATTACTTATGGTAATGTTGATGAACCAACATTTATTTATGTCGAAGCAGAAGATGGCTCTATTGGTACGTATATTATTAATTTTGTGACTACAAATCGTAATCCTGGCGATCGACCTTCTTACGATGATGTAGCTTGGACTTCTCTCGGTGATGGTTATTTTAAAGCATCATCTGTGCGTAGTAATGTCAAAGTTATGATTTTCCAAGCTAATGGTACTCCTATTGTGATAGAAGAAGTTGGTCTTGTTGATCCAAATAATGATATTCGTCTTCCTCATGATGGTGGTACAGTAATCTATTTGCCAAACAATCGTCAAATCTACATATACACATTTGTTTATGATAATAAAGTTATCGCAAGTGGTAAGTTTGTCAGGTAATAATTAAGATGAGAACCGAAAAATACTTTTCGGTTCTCATTTTTTTTTTGTAACTTTGCAGAGTTATATTAATAAAATTGTGAATTGTGCATTATGAATTGTGCATTGATTATCGCTGGCCCTTGTTCTGCTGAAACAGAACAGCAGGTTATCTCTACTGCCAAGGCTTTGGCATCTGCAGGAATTAAATATTTTCGTGCAGGACTATGGAAACCTCGTACTCAACCCGGCTCATTCGAAGGCGTGGGTGAGATAGGTTTGCAATGGTTGCGTCGTGTGAAAATAGAAACTGGTATGGCGGTTGGAACCGAGGTTGCTAATGCCGAGCATACCCGATTAGCTGTGGCTGCAGGCTTAGATTTTGTGTGGATTGGTGCTCGTACTACTACAAACCCTTTTGCCGTGCAAGAGATTGCTGATGTATTGAAAAATAACAAAGAGATAACTGTATTGGTGAAAAATCCAATGAATCCAGATGTCAATCTTTGGATTGGTGCAATAAAACGTATTCAACAAGCTGGAGTACAGCGAATCATAGCCGTACATCGTGGATTTTCTACCTATAACCCTCAATTCTCAACCCTCAATTCTCAATTCTCTTATCGCAACGATCCACAATGGTATCTCCCGATAGAGTTGAAACGTCAAATGCCTAAACTTCCACTGATATGCGACCCATCTCACATAGCAGGCAATCGCGATTTAGTGGCAAGCTTATGCCAAAAAGCATTCGACCTCGATTTCGATGGATTGATGATAGAATCGCATTATTTGCCTGACGAGGCTTGGAGCGACGCGGCACAGCAATTGACTCCAGAGCAATTGAAAGTTATATTAGATACCCTTGTAGTGCATGAGCGAGTAGACCGAAATAACGAATTAGCAGGATTGCGTAGCCAAATCGATTCTCTCGATACAATTTTAATTGAGACACTCGCTCGCCGTATGCAAGTCTCGCGCGAAATAGGCGACTACAAGCACAAACACAATATGCCAATCGTGCAAACCGGACGCTATAACGATGTGATTCAAAATCGCCTCGAATTAGCCGAACAATTTGGTTTGTCCGAACATTTAGTCAAACAAATCTATCAACTCATCCACGAAGAATCGGTCAATATTCAGCTAAAAAAATAATACACACTCTCAGTGTGTATTTTCAAAAATCAAACAGCAATTTTAAATATACTATAGAGATACCTGCAAGCAAGGTGTGCCTTGCCTTAAAAATACACACTCTCATTGTGTATTCACTTTTAAAAACATCTCAAAAAACACTAAAATAAACATGAAACTTTGCATAGCCGAAAAGCCAAGCGTAGCGCGCGAAATCGCCGCCATACTTGGTGCAAATACAAAGAAAGATGGATACCTTGAGGGCAATGGCTATCAAGTTACATGGACCTATGGTCACCTCTGTACGCTCAAAGAGCCTCACGACTATCTACCCGAGTGGAAAGGGTGGAACTATAGCTCTCTTCCTATCATCCCCACTCGTTTTGGCATTAAACTAATTGATATCGACAATTACAAAAAGCAATTCGCCGTCATCCAAAGCCTTATGGCAAATGCCACCGAAGTCATCAACTGTGGTGATGCCGGCCAAGAGGGCGAATTGATACAACGTTGGGTTATGCAAAAAGCACTTTGCAAATGCCCAGTCAAGCGTCTTTGGATATCTTCGCTCACCGAGGAGGCTATCCGCGATGGCTTCAAGGCTCTTAAAGATGCCTCTGATTTTCAGCCACTCTACGAGGCTGGTCTTGCGCGTGCCATAGGCGACTGGTTGCTTGGCATGAACGCCACACGCATCTATACGCTCAAATATGGTGGCAATCGTCAAGTCCTATCTATTGGTCGTGTGCAAACTCCCACTTTGGCGCTCATAGTTAATCGCTACAACGAGATAAAGAACTTCATCCCCGAGCCTTATTGGGAACTTAAAACCCTCTATCGCGACGTCACTTTTTCAAGTACCAAAGGTAAATATAAGTCTGAAGATGAGGCGCGCGAAGCTCTAAAACAAATCGAAGGTCACGAATTCGAAGTTACATCCGTGACCGAGAAAAAAGGCACTGAATCGGCACCTAAACTATTCGACCTCACCTCGTTGCAAGTCGAGTGTAACAAGAAATTCTCTTTCTCGGCCGACGAAACTCTCAAGCTTATCCAATCGCTCTACGAAAAGAAACTCACCACCTATCCGCGTGTTGATACCACCTTTTTGAGTGAAGATTTATATCCCAAAATGCCTGCCACTTTGCGTGGCTTGAAAGGCTACGAACCATTGGTGTCGGCACTTAATCTCAATAAGTTACCTAAGTCGAAAAAGGTGTTCGACAATGCCAAAGTCACCGACCACCACGCCATTATTCCTACTGGGTACAATAATGCCGCAATGACCGATTCCGAGCGCAAGGTTTACAACCTCGTTGTGCGCCATTTCATAGCCAATTTCTATCCCGAATGTAAGATTTCTACCACCACCGTTATGGGTGACGTTAATGGTGTAGAGTTTAAGGTCACCGGCAAGCGCATCCTCGAACCTGGCTGGCGCGCAGTATTTGAATATGGAGTAGGGAATAAGGAGCAAGGAGTAGGGGCTATTGATTTAACTGATGAAAAAGATGATGATGAGGGAAGAGTGTTGCCTCAATTCGTTAAGGGCGAACGAGGTCCTCATACTCCCGATTTAGCGCAAAAGCAAACCTCACCACCCAAACAATACACTGAGGCAACTCTCCTTCGTGCAATGGAAACGGCGGGTAAACTTGTTGATAATGAGGAGTTGCGCGATGCGATGAAAGAGAACGGCATCGGCCGACCATCTACGCGTGCGGCGATAATCGAGACATTGTTTAAACGCAATTATATTCGCAAAGAGCGTAAGTCGCTTGTGCCAACGCAGATGGGTATTGATTTGATTGCCACCATTCAGTTCGATCTTTTGAAATCGGCAGAACTCACTGGGCAGTGGGAAAAGAAACTTCGTGATATAGAGCGTGGTGCGTATCAAGCAACTCGGTTTATCGACGAACTTAAGGCTATGGTATCTAATGTAGTCACTGAAGTGATGCGTCAAAATCCTACTCAACGTCTTGTTACTGATGTACAAGAGCAACCTAAAAAGCAACCCTCGAAGCCTAAAACTTCAAAACCAAAGGCTACAAAATCTGCGGCTAAACCACCTACTATCACCGAAGGTGCCCCATGTCCTAAATGTGGCAAAGGCGTGATTATCAAAGGACGCACTGCCTATGGCTGCTCCCTCTGGCGCGAAGGCTGCGACTGGCGACAACCTTTTGAGTGATTATGCAACAAAAGATTATATAAATACAATAGGCTAACTTTGTAGGGTTAGCCTATTGTTATTGTAAAGCACGGAAGCCGGTGGAAACTTTTAACTTTAAACTTTTTGATTATGAAAAATGTGACTTCCGTGCTTTTATTTGTTTTATGTATTAAAGTTGTGTTAACACTTTAACTTGTTCGGCATTGAGCTCGATGATTTCGCTATCTGGTTGGAATTCGAATGGGATGTAGCGATAGAGACGATAGCGTGCGATGCTGAGGTCGTCTGAGTAAGCTAATTCGAGTTTAAGACCGTTTTCGCTTTCGTTTTTGTAGTTTTTCAATGCTTTGGCGTCTTTTGATGCAATAGCTTTTCCCACGTTAGCGGTGGCTGTGTCGAAATATAGTGTGTGTCCATTGAGGCGTTTGCCTTCGCAGAGAATATCTTTATGAGCGAAGATTAGAACGCATACTGCCATGATGTAGCCAAATGCTGCCACGATACCCATAAGCATATAGATTGATGATTTGCTATCTTTGATGAAGACGAGTGAGCAAGTTGCTGCCACTGCAACTACAAGATATACAAGTGCTTTGACGATTGATGCGCTATTGCGCTTTTCTGTTGTGTTGAGACCTTCGAGAAGGTTTTCCGGAATATTATTATTTTTCATTTAGTTTTAGTTTAGAATTATGTAAGACAAGTCGGACGTGTCGGACTGGTCTGACAAGTTGATAGAATAAATAGAGTGTAACAAGTTGTGTAACATATTCTTGTGACTTGTTACTTGCGACTTGTTACTAAAAAAAGTGTGTGTTTTATTTAGGGGGGGGAAGGGCGGAGGCTAATTCCGCATACGATGTAATGCAAAGATATAATACAACGGAGGACGATGACTGTAAGATAGGATATGGCTACAGTTGTTCTCGCGTAAGATGTTGTGTATTATATTATTTGCTAATATGAGCTGGTTGTTGAGTGTCGACTGTGTCGATACTCGTTTTGCCAAAGTTTGAGTTGAGAAGGTTGGCAGTTTGCTATTGTTTGCCGTGATTTGTATGTTGAGTGCCGATAGTTTAGAAAATAGTGGTTTTTGTTCTTCTTGCTGTTCGCTATTTTCTATAGTTTGGCATACAACTTTGGCGTATTCGGTAGTGAAGAGAGAGACAACAGAAGTGGTTGCGATGCTGATGAGCATTGCAAAGATGAGTGTTAAGATATGTGTTTGTTGTCTTGTCTTCATACGGAGTGCAAATTTACTAAAAAATGCACAATGCACAATGCATAATGCACAATTATTTTTGTTGAGTAAAAATAACTATTTTTTTAGCGTTGAATTCATAAATTTTTTGTATTTTTGCAAGTTACAAAAATTGTACGGAAATAGTTATGTTAGAAATAAAAAATATATCGAAAAGTTATGGTGC
>JAZQRP010000019.1:0-1871 GCA_045629685.1 Candidatus Aphodosoma sp.
ACTATAGCCAGCACGCACCATAACGCTATCAGGAATTTTAGCTGCTGCCTTAATCTCGAACATCACAGCTCCACTCTCTTCTACGCCCTTAGGAGAAACATACTCGAGCACAGCATCGAATTTCATATCTTGCAACGCTCCAATAGTGAGCACAATAGGCAAACCCTCGCGAATACGACCAACCTCGCTCTCGTCGATGCTACCTTTGAATATCATATCGCCCATATCGGCAATAGTGCAGATAGTTGTGCCATCGTTAAAATTATTGCTTTGTATCACCGAGTTACCTATCTTCACAGGCACATCGAGAATCAAACCTGAGATGGTAGCACGAATTTGAGTATTGCTATAACCACCTGAACTCTTGGCAATACCATCGCGAATGATTTCAAGGTTATCTACTGCATTTTGATACTCTTCTTTTGCTTTGTTGTATGCCACACGCTCTTTTTCAAACTCTTCAGCCGAGAGCACTTTTTTCTCAAACAATTTATCAGCACGGTCGTAGTCAATTTTGGCTTGTTCGAAATCTATTTTGGCAATGTTCACACGACTTTCGGCTGAGTTGAGAGTTCCCATTTCAGGGATAACCTTGATGAGTGCAATAACATCGCCCTCGCGCACTACCTCGCCAGCCTCTTTGTAGATTTCACTAATGATACCCGAAATTTGTGGCTTGATTTCCACCTCATTGCGTGGTTCGATTTTACCCGTAGCAATAGTTTTCTTCGACAAAGTTTGCACCACCGGTGTAACAATTTGATATTCCTTCACCTCAGGACGCGATTTTTTATATAGATACACAAAAGTACCAATCACAACAATCCCCAAAAGGATAAACACAAAAATTCTAATTACTTTTTTCATATTTATAATATTTTTAAATTTTAACACAAGTACAAATTTAATTTTATAGATAAATAAGTTCGCTTATATTTGAATAATTTTAGAGAATTCTTATTGCTTTTCTAAGTACAAGCCTTATAATCAATAATAAGTAGAGAATAATTAATAATTTATAACTTAAGGCATGTACTTTAAAAAATATTTATCCTCACAAAACTAAAAAAAAGACACATTAAATTATAAACCTACAAACATAAATTTTGTACTTATGTTAAAAATAATTATTCATCTTGAAGAGCTTCGACAGCTTTGATGCTAAGAGCACGTTTAGATGGTAGATACCCAGCAAACATACCCGCAAGTATGATGACTACCAATGCCACGATTGACAACGAGAACGGCAACTGCAACGAAGGCAAAAACGGATTAGGTTGCATTGCCATAACCATGTCAACCACACTCAATACCAGCACCGCAAACACCAAACCTGTCAACCCCGCAATTGCCGTAAGTACCACACTTTCGCTCATTATCTGTTTCAATATCGTAAACGGAGTAGCTCCCAATGCGCGACGAATACCAATCTCTTGTGTGCGCTCGCGCACCGTAACGAGCATAATATTACTAACCCCAATCACACCCGACAACAACGTGCCTAACCCCACAATCCACACAAGAAAATTCAACCCACCAAACAACATAGAAAACCAATCAAATATTTTTTTTAGATTTATCAACGCCAAAGCCGCCTCATCATCGGGATTCACCAAATTGCGCTCTTTAACAAATGCCGCCACGCGCTTTTCTACATCACCAATCTCTACATCATCATGCGCCGTAATACATAGGCAATCAATCTTATCACCACTATTTTGAACTCTTTGAGCCGTTGTATATGGCACATGCAACATCTCATCCGTATTTCCAAAAAAGTTAACTCCATCCGTAGTTTTTTTCACAACCCCAATCACAGTATAATACGAACTACCCACTCTCAACAATGAGCCCACAGCATTTTCGCCTGG
>JAZQRP010000020.1:0-1834 GCA_045629685.1 Candidatus Aphodosoma sp.
GCAAGGAGGTAATGCTGCGCGTGTTGCTCGCGAGAATATTGAGCAAGGCTTAGGGCATAGCATTATCTCCCCTGATAAAGCAAGTGATTACATCCATCCAATAGAAGATACTAAAGCAAAAGAATTGAAATAACTAAAATAACTAACCCCCTAAAATTACTTATAACTCATCACTTATAGTTAATCCGCAACGATACCGTTGCCCGACATATTTAATATAGCGTTATAAGCCCAAACTTGATTACTTGAAAACTCGACACTTTCAAAGAATCATTACTTATTCAAGTACGGTTTATGCACGCTCGCGTTAACAGCGTGAGTTTTCCGTGCGTAGATTTGAATAAGTAAGGTAGTCGAGAACCTCAAGTAATCAAATTGAAGCGAACGAAAGTTCACGCTTTTTGTATGTATATAAAATCCAATTAATAAACAATAAATCAAACACTTAAAACACGGAGTGTGCCGAAAATCCGACAAAGAGTAGGCAATTTAAATTCTTAATAACATGAAAAAAATACTATTTGTAGTCATTAGTGCAGTTCTTACATTGGCTATTCAAGCACAAGAAAAAGTAAGCGACTATTTCTACCCTAAGTATTCTCAAGAATACACTTGTATGCCTGAGTCATATCCTCAAGAGTTAGAAATAATCGTTAGTTATCGTGGTTGGGAACAAGTTATACAAGAAAAACTTCGTATGACCGACCAGAATGGTTATCCAATGGGAAGTACCATAACAATATATGCTTATGATATTTCCGACGATGCGGTTATTAGTACAGGACAACTATACTCAACTTTCTTGGGTGAAAGCAGAAGGAATGACAGAATAACCATTTTGAAATTACCTTCAAAGCAAAATACATGGATAGAATATAACAAAGGAGAGAAATACGAATGTAAATCCGAATGGGTATATGTTTCGTATAAAAACAATAAAGGGAAAAGTGTGATACAAAAAGCTGTCAAAATGACTAAGTCCACAGTTGTGAAGCTTAAGACTATTACCGAATTTTCATACTGGACAAAATATGGAGAGATTGCTTCGTTTGGCAAATGGGATAGCGATACACCTACCATACTACGAATAGCAAACTTCATTTCTTTTAATGAACCGATAAAAGAGGTATCAGAAAAAGAATACGCAGATTATTTGGAGGAAGAAATTCTCAAGGAGGAAGCTAGAAAAAAAGCAGAATTGGAAAAGAAGTATCAAAAGTTTGTACAAAACCTAAAACCACAAAAACTATCTGTAGCGAACGAAAATGCTTCTAAATCTATTACAGAACTCTTCTTGAATTTGGAAGAAGAACGCTACACGCAAATGGTCTTGAACGATATGTTAAAGTTGGAGGAAAAAACAGAATTGTATGTAAGCATTCCTCCTGAAAGTGAATTTTATGTAGAAGTTCCAGATGGAGAGAAAGATACGGTAGCTTCGTTAATTTCCGATTTATTGGTCAAAGGCATCTTAAAAATCGCAACAGTAACAGAACCTAATACGCAGCGAACATGTAGTTTGGAGCAATATCTATCCGAATCTTATACTGTTCAAGTAGAAACACTCACATTTGATGTTGTTAAGACAAAAGATTCGTGGAGATTGGCAGATAAAAAAGCAGTTATGCCATGTGATTATGCTACATATATCAAACAAGCAGCCCAAAATGTTTATGATACCAATAAAAAAGCAAAAAAACAAACTGTAGAATTACGTAAACTACGCATAATCAACAATAACGGTTGGGACAATGCGCGAATAAAAATATGGCATGTACAAAAAGATATTGCTAATCCTGATAAAAATAAGTATGTCCTCTTATAAGACCTAAGA
>JAZQRP010000021.1:0-4245 GCA_045629685.1 Candidatus Aphodosoma sp.
AAACACAAAAGAAATAACAATATCGAATGGTGGGGGATTGTATGTAATAACAAACTTTTATTATCATTAACATCAGAGTCCGCAATAAATAGAATTATAAGTGTAATAGAATATGATATAATATCATATATACGAAAAAGATGGGGCAGATTATAAAACTAAGTTGGTTTTAATCATTTTTTGGGTCAACAACTACATTATTACCAAAAAATAAATCAATTGTTGTAAAAATTGATAAGTGAAAGGAGTATAAAATAAAAAGTGGCAAATTCTTTTTTTGAAGGATTGGTCACTTTTATGTGTATTATGAAATGGCTTAAACTATTTTTATTGAATTTTGTTGGAGTGTTGAATGATAACTTCATGAAGCACTGCATTATATTTGTGTCGGTGGGGTGGGTAATGCCTGGGTGGATGACTCAGAGTCAGTTGATAGCGGCAGTGAGTGCAGCATTGGTGTTGCCATACTTGCTACTTTCGCCATATTCGGGCGAGATTGCCGAGCGGTTTGAGAAACAAAAGATTGTGCGATTGATGAAGATGTTGGAGTTGCCGATAGTTGCGTTGGCTGGCATTGGTTTTTGGATAGAATCGGTGTGGGTAGTGCTATTGGCTGTGCTGTTGATGGGAGTGCAGAGTTGCCTATATTCGCCTGCAAAATACGGACTTATACGTGATGTGGAGGGTGAAAAAGGTGTGGCTTTTGGTAGTGGTATGTTTGAGATGATGGCATTTCTTGGTATATTGATAGGTACGGTGTTAGCTGCGTATTTGTCAGACCACTATGTATGGTGGATTGTGACTGTAGTAATGCTTGGGTTTGCTATAATGGGCTATTATCTTTCGAAAATACTCGGTATAGTAGAGACACAATATATTGAGGTAAAAACAGAAAAACAATCACGTAATCCAATAAAATTTTTGATTCAGTCGTATAAATTTGCATCGCAACATAAAGGTTTAAATAAAGCAATTTATGGAGCATCGTTGTTGTGGCTATTAGGTGGTATGTTGCAAATGAATGTAGTATTGCATTGCACTAAGACTTTGGGGATGACTAATACAGCCTCAAGTTTGATATTAGCAATGGCGGCAATAGGAATTGCTATAGGGTGTAGTGTTACAGGTAGGTTGATAGATAATAGGAGTAAGAAAAGTTTTATCATAGTTGGATTGTTGGGTATAATTCTTGCGCTAAATATTCTTTTATCTTTCAATCCTCAAGGGTGGGGTTTAGGTGTGTTGATTTTTGTCGTGGCGTTTTGTGGAGGAATGTTTCAAGTTCCATGTTTGGCGATATTGCAAAGTGCTGATGTGGGCGAAAAATTGGGCTCTATGTTGGCATATCTTAATCTTTTGACATTTATTTTTGTGCTTTTTGGTACGGCATTATTTTCGATAGTGACTGCTTTGACATCAGAAAATAGTATCGCAGTGTTTTTTGCTATGTTGATAATCACTGTATTAAGCGTTTTTGTGTTCGTGTTAGATAGGAAATAGAAAATTTCAACTTTCAACTTTCAATATTCAACTTTTTTTTGTATCTTTGTAACCTAATATATTGGAGCATTTTGTTCTTTTGAAAAACTTTTTTTATGAAATTAATTAAAGCGATTTTTGCGTTATCTGCACTTTTGATTATATCTGGAGTTCAAGCACGCCAGATGTATGTTGGTAATCTTAATTTTGAAGATAAATTTAGTCAAGCAGGATTAGCAAAAGATGATACAATTGGAGCTGCTATTTTTGTGTCAGCAGCAGATTTGAAAGATATGGTAGGTGCAAGATTGACAAGTGTCTCTTTTTATAAGCATGAGAAGGCGAGTTTGAAGTATTTGGAAGTTTTTGTTACGACTAAATTGGATTCAATTGCTCTTTGTCGACAAAAGGTTGACGTTTCTTTAATTGTAAATGGATGGAACGAAGTTGAGTTGAATGAATCTCTTTTGTTGTCTGGAGATTCTCTTTATATCGGGTATCGTTTGTTGAGTCAAACATCGCTATCTCAGGTAGTAACAAATACGTCTAAAATACAATCTTATATGCAAAGAGGTTCAAATGCAGCTTGGACTTCGACAAAAGGAGTTGCAGTTTATGCAACAATAGAAGGCGATAATCTTCCAGGATATGATATTGTTTTGACATCAAATGTAGAGGTGTTAGATGTGGAAGTTGGTAAACCTTTTGATGTGGTCTTTAATGTGGAAAATATTGCTTCAGATACTATACGTACTGTTGAAATAGCATGTGATTTGGGTAATGGCAAAAAAGAGACAAAAACGATAGATGTTGAAATTCCTTATCTTGCATCAGATAGTATTGTGTTTGGTGGTGTTGTATTTGAGGAACTTGGCATGTATGATGTTAAATTTACTATTACTAAATTGAATGGAAATGATGATTTGACTCCAGAAAATAATGTGCACGCAGTTAAAGTGAATGTGATTGAGCGTATTGTTAAGCGTAAAGTATTGCTTGAAATATTCTCAACTGAAAATTGTACTAATTGTCCACAAGGACATGAAATTATAGAGTCATCGATTGATGGACGTCATGAAGAGATAATTGAAGTGGGTCACCATGTCGGTTTTTATACAGACCAATGGACTATATCGGAAGATGAAAATTATTTGAATTTTTATTCTGCAGCTATAGTTACAACGTTTGCACCAGCAGGTATGATCGATCGTACATTGTTCTCTAAAGCAGATGGACATAAAAATCCATATCAGGGCGGAGATAGTTGTATTGTCTTTGATGTAGTTGGTGCTGATGTTCGGAATATGTTGAATATTCAATTGGAAAAACCAGCATACGCATGGATAGATTTGAGTGTTGATTTTAATGAAGAGGATTCTTTGTTGACAATTAACACATCGGGTAAGTCAATTACTGAACTTGGTGGAGATCCTCGATTGACAGTTTATGTTACAGAAGATAATCTAGCTTCAGATCGTCAAAATGGATGGAATAGTGAATTGAAAGGTCCGTATTATCAGCATAACGTAAATCGTCATATTGCAACCGATGTTTGGGGTGATCAAGTGGCATTGAATGCTGGTTTTGAGAAAGAATATAAAGTAAAAGTGCAACCAAATTGGAATGTTGATAATCTCAATGTAGTTGCTTTTGTTCATAACTACTCAACAAAACCAAATGTAAAAGAACGTTATACTGATTTCAATGTATATAATGCCGAAAAAGTTCAAGTACGTGTTCATGAAGTGGCGGTTAAAAATGTAGAAAATAGTTCAATCTTCGCATTCGTTAATCGAGATGTGCTTGAGGTAGTAGGTGAATACGAATCAGGCGTAATTTATAATGTTAATGGTCAAGCAGTGGCAACCCTTCGTGGCAGTCCTACCACATCTATTGCGAATATGCCAAGTGGCGTTTATGTGGTAACTATAACATTAACCGACGGAACAAAATATAACACAAAAATAGTAAAATAATGAGGAATGTGAAATGAGGAGTGAGGAATGTGTTAATTTTCAACTCTCAACTTTCAACTCTCAACTTTCAACTTAAAAATATGGGTTTTAATGATTTTTTAGCCAAAATATTTGGTAACAAAGCACAACGCGATTTAAAAGAGGTATCGCCTGTTGTAAATAAGATAAAAGAGATTTATCCAACAATTGAAAAACTTTCGCATGACGAATTGCGTGCACGCACAGCTGCCATTCGTGCGCAATTGCAAGATGCAGTGAAAACTGAGCGTAAACGTATCGAAGAGATTCGTGCAGAAGTAGAGCGTACAGAACTTGATAAACGCGAAAAGTTATATAAAGAGATAGACGAACTTGATAAGAAAATACTTGATACACTTGAAGTAGAGCTTGATAAAGTGTTGCCAGAAGTATTTGCTATTGTTAAAGATACAGCACGTCGTTTCACTCAAAACGATACTATCGAAGTTACAGCTACAGACTTTGACCGTCAACTCGCAATTAAGCACGACTTTGTAGAGATTGAAGGAGATAAAGCCATTTATCACAATGAATGGGAAGCTGGTGGCAATATGCACAAATGGAATATGATTCACTATGATGTGCAATTGTTTGGTGGTGTTGTTCTTCATAAAGGTAAAATTGCCGAAATGGCAACTGGTGAGGGTAAAACCCTTGTGGCTACATTGCCAGTATTTCTTAATGCATTGACTGGTAATGGTGTGCATGTAGTTACTGTCAATGACTATCTCTCTAAACGTGACTCGGAATGGATGGGACCACTTTATATGTT
>JAZQRP010000022.1:0-7351 GCA_045629685.1 Candidatus Aphodosoma sp.
ATCTGTGTCATCCGTGCATTCCGTGAGAGATAAAAGTTATATCGAACTCACAATAAATAAGGTGCTGCGTCAGAACGCAAATTCTGGCGCAGCACTTTTTTTGTGCATATACCCCTATAGTCAAGCCCATACCTCCGTTTAACCATCAAGCTTTATAGTAGCTATAGCTTCTATAGTTGCTATTTCCCCTCCCCCTTACCCATCCCCAACTACCACATACCATAAATATACTATAAACATACTATAAATATACTATAAACATACTATAACTTTACCTTCATACTAAAAATCCGCATGCTATCCGTGTCATCCCTGCGTTCCGTGTAAAATAAAAAATAGTTTATTATTAAGTTTTCTTGCGTTAAATCACTGATACATAGTATATTAAATGGGGGGGGTAATACGTTCCTAATCAAATATTTGGTAGTATTAGATATTTTTCGTAACTTTGTACCCTAAATTGCCTATAGAGTATTATTGTCTAAAAATCAACTAAAAAAACCATTTTAAATGAAGAAAAGTTTTGATTTTTTAATTATATTGTTTGTCTGTCTGTTCGTGTGCGGAACCTTTTATCTATTATTTGATACAACAGACCAAAACATCGTTTCCAATTCAAGTGGAGCAGTAGCATTGCGGGGTACGAATGTTCGTTCTCATGGCGGTGCTG
Organism: Candidatus Aphodosoma sp.; assembly: GCA_045629685.1. Lineage (GTDB taxonomy): Bacteria > Bacteroidota > Bacteroidia > Bacteroidales > Paludibacteraceae > Aphodosoma. Next base: position 671 of record JAZQRP010000022.1, read on the forward strand.
TTGGCAGTAGTAATGCATGGACTTCGCTAGGGGGCGAAAGTCGTTCATCTTCTCGTGGACGAATTTCAGTGCCATCGTACACTCGTTCCCACACTCCAATGTCTGGGTCAGCATCTTATAGCCCTATTACGTCATCATCAATTTCTTCATCATCAAGTAGAGCAAACTATACATCCTTTGGTGGTGGAGCCAGTGGTCGCACAGGTTTTAGTGGTTCGGCAATGAGCGTTTCAACTCGCACTCAATCTGTTGGTTATGGCCGTGTATCACAACCAGTAGCCTACAGTGGAGGAGCACAGTATAATCCATCATCATCAAACTCCATTCGTTCATTGTTAGATGCATCCTCTTCATTGTCGTATATGGGTGCTAATGTAGATAAAAGAGCCGATCGTTCATCGTTTCGTTCAGCTGGTTCCTCATCTTCGTCGTTGAGTGTCTCGTCAGCATATTCATCCGCTTATGCCTACAATTCTCGTGGATTGTCTGTCTATGGCGATTATATAGCCATAGGTGGCGATATCTCATCATCACAACGAGCTAATGGCCAACGCCGTGCCGGTCCTGGTCTTGGCGGTTCATGGTTGAATTGGTTGGATGATTATTTTAACCAAAGTGGTGAGCATGGACTTGATCGTGGTGCTGCAGAAGAGGCTTGGAATAATATTTTGGAAACCAAATGGAATGATGGTATGGGTGATCGTCCAAGCTTTGACGATTTTTGGGCTTGGTTAAATAGTCAAGAAGATGGATATACAATAAATGGTAAGCATTTTTATGCTCCAATTGGTGATATAGTGCCATTGTTCTTATTTGCTTTGGCATATATGATAATGATGTTTATTCGCAAACGCTAAAATTTAGCTCATCCGTGCGTTCCGTGAGAGATAGCAAACGACCGCAGGTCGTAACCAACCTGTCTTTATTTCGCTGCGATATGCCACCGGCATAGCAAGGCGTATGTCAAGAAGGAAAAAAGTTCTTATGTCATTCTGTCTAAAAATAACAACGAGCGCAGCGAAAATTGTGATTAAGCGAGAGCAGAGTCAAGCTTGCTTGGGCTATGCCGAGCGTGAACAATTTCTTGAGCGAAGCGAAAAAAAATATCTGTGTCATCCGTAGAGCGACTTCTTGCGAAGCAAGAGAGCGAATCAAAAGAAAAGAAAAAATCTTTTAAATCTGTGTCATCTGTGGGAGAAAGAAAAAAACAATGAAAAAAAAATTAACGAATAATTAACGAAAATTTACATTAAAAAAAAATCCGTGAACCAACGGTCTTTGAGCCTTTGGCGATAAAATATGGCGAGCGTGAACAATTTCTTGAGCATAGCGAAAAAAATAATCTGTGTAATCCGTAGAGCAATGTTTTAGTCGCAGACTAAAACGAGCGAATCGTTAAAACCGGATGGCAAAAAATCTTTTAAATCTGTGTCATCTGTGGGAGAAAGAAAAAAACAGTGAAAAAAAATTAACGAATAATTAACGAAAATTTACCTTAAAAAAACATCCGTGAACCAACAGTCTCTGTGCCTTTGTCCACAACATTCCGTGCCTTCCGTGAGAGGTAAAAAGAATTCCGTGGGAGATAAAAAAACGACCGAAGTGAGTAAAAAACAAAAACCTAAACGATTATGATAAAAAAACTATTTTTAGCACTTACAGTAGTGCTTATGGCTACCACAGCAGTAGCACAAACAGGTCTTACATGTGAAGACCCTATACCAGTAGACGAAAACTACGAAGCAACAGTTGATGGACCATGTGAATTGTGGTACACTGCGAGCACTTATGATTTGCCACTTAACGTGCATTTCATTCCAACTAATGTTACTGATGCTTCTGCGCCTAAAGTTGAAATCGATTTCACATGTACTCCAGGAGTGTATGAAGATAAAAAGCTTGATAGTTTGGTTAATTTAGTAGATGATTACAAAGTAGAATTTCCTATAACAATGTATTGTGATTTTGCAGGAACAGATGAAAATGGAAAAAGTGTGTATGATTTATCGGTAATTAAAAACTATCGTGAGCAGTTGGCTGAATTTGGTATACCATATAATGTTAAAGCATTTATTAAGGTAACATACTACGAAAGCGGACGTATTACATTAAAACCAGACCCATTGTTCAAAAACTGTATGGAGAATTCAGAATATTTGCATTTAGGCGATACAATTGATATTGTAGCCAACGATGCTGACCGTACATTTGTTCTTCCATACGTAGATTGGCAAGAAGATAGTATTCGTTTTGTGTGGATTGGAGAGCAATCTGCAACTATCTATGCAGCAGTTCAAGAGTGTGAATTTGAACCAGTGTCAACTAGTGATTATGTTAAGATGACATATACAATATCGCAAGATGCACCACAGAAATTGTACTCGTATGAGATGAAAGCAGCAATCAAAAATAATATTGGAGCAGGATTGTTCTACGGTAAAGTTATGTCGGGCGTGTCGGGAAAATTGGTTGTAGAGAAGATTCCAATGGCAGCAGCACAAGGTGGTGCTACTGTATTGGAGTATGGTAAACCAATTCAATTGGCTGCTAACGAAACAAGCGCATTATTCTGTTTCCCACGTACATGGGGAGCTACCCAATTCCAATCAGTTACTGATTTTGGTGTTACAATGTATGTTTCTAATACAAGTGATTTCACTATAGAGCAAGCTTTAGATAGTTTTACGACTATTGCAGAAGATAATATGCGTTCTATTTATCTTTCTAATAAAGAGATGGAAGATTTAACAACACAGGCAAAAGATGATTATATGTATGTGCGTTTCCGTTGTGCATCACCGGTTTCAATTACCCCAGATGCTTGGAATGCTTCAGATTGTGCTGCTGGTGATTCTTATTTAATTAAGCCTAACGAGGTGCTATCTGTGCAGAAAGCTACTCCAAATACAATCTATCGTTTGCGTTATGTTGATTATGTGGGATATGACTTAAAAATTGAATGGTTAGGTACTGGAAATATTACTACTTATATAGCAGATACGTGCTCATATTCATTAACTACGACAAGTTCACGATTAGTATTGCGTCCTGCTCCTGTTATAAAAAAATTTGGATCGTATGATGTTGATTCTACTGCTTTATCTACTTGGGCTTCACGTGTAGATTCAGATGGATATTTATATGTTCGTTTTAATGCAAAAACAGTTGGCGATATAATATTTACAACAGAAAAACCAGTTCCTGCAGACCCAGAGATTATTACAAATCCTTGCGTAGCAAACAGTATAGAATTGAAAGCAGGCAATCAGATTACGTTGAATCTCGATAGTGCATTTACAATCTATCGCATCAACTATGCCGAGTGGGTTGCAAAAGATAACAAATTAGCGTGGTCGGGCAGTGAACCATTGCACACATTTGTGGCAGAGACATGCCAATTTTCAGTAGCGCCATATAATAGATATGTAGTTAACTACGTAGTAGTGCCAGCCGCAGGCGAGTACGTATTAGACGTAGCCACCCTCACACAATATGCCGACAAAGTCGACGCCGACGGCTATCTCTACATCCGCTTCCTCACCGAAAAAGAAGGAACTTTGTTAGTTACTAGTTACTAGTTACTAGTTACAAGCTACTAGTTGGAAATTTGCAAAATTATAGTAGGGACACTCGGCTCGAGTGTCCGCACGACCGCAGGTCGTAACCAATCTGTCTTTTTTTCGCCGAGATATGCCAACGGCATAGCAAGGCGTATGTCAAGAAAAAAAATGTTCTTATGTCATTCTGTCTAAAAAAAACAACGAGCGCAGCGGAGGATTTTGAGATAGCATTATTGTGGGGTATAATGTAAACCAATTAATATGCAATTTATATGGAACCAACTTTCGTACATAGCAATTCTGTTACAAAAGATAATGCCTATCAACAGTGGTTTGGTGAGTTAAAGAGTCGTTTGCGTAGTCATCAGGTGAAAGCAGCAGTGCATGTGAATACCGAGATGTTGGAATTTTATTGGAGTTTAGGTCGGGATTTAGTTCAAAAAAAGGCAGAGACACAGTGGGGGTCAGGTGTAGTAGAGCAGTTGAGTTTGGATTTAAAGGATGCTTTTCCTGGAGTAAAGGGATTTTCAACTACTAATATATGGTACTCTAAGAAATGGTATTTGTTTTATAGTGAGGAGTTTATAAAACTCCAACAATCTGTTGGAGAAATTTCTATGCCAAAGGAATTTGGTGCAGTACCTTGGGGGCAGCATATATTAATAATTACCAAGTGTAAATCAGTAGAAGAGGCATTGTTCTATGTTAATAAGGTAATAGAAGAGGGGTGGAGTCGTAGAAGGTTAGAGGATGAGTTGGCGACAAATCTTTATGCTCGACAAGGAAAAGCGATTACCAATTTTTCAAATGCATTGATGTTGCCACAAAGTAAGTTAGCAACAGAGATGTTGAAAGATCCTTATACTTTTGATTTTTTGACGCTAACTCAAGGATATACTGAGAAGCAATTAGAGGATGCTCTAGCTCATAATATCACTCGATTTTTATTAGAATTAGGCAGTGGATTTGCTTTTGTAGGACGTCAAATTGAGTTACGTATGCCGAATGGTCAGTCGTATTTTCCGGATATGGTTTTTTATCATATCAAGATGCGGTGTTATGTAGTAGTAGAATTGAAGGTAGTTGATTTTATGCCAGAGTTTGCCGGTAAATTGAATTTTTATGTTTCGGCTGCAGATCATTTATTGCGTTCATCGGATGATAATCCTACGATAGGTTTGCTTATTTGTCGTTCAAAGGATGAAACAATTGTGCAATGGTCATTAGAAGATATAAATAGACCTATAGGTGTGGCATCTTATCAATTGAAAGAAATTGTGGAAGAAACATTGAGTAGAAGTTGAAATATGACATAATAGGTAGGAGTATGATGTAACGAAGAGGTGATACAAAGTAGGGACACTCGGTTCGAGTGTCCGCACGAGCAAAGCGAGTACCAACCTGTCTTTTTTTCGCCGAGATATGCCAACGGCATAGCAAGGCGTATGTCAAGAAGAAAAAAAGTTCTTCTGTCATTCTGTCTAAAAAAACAACGAGCGCAGTGAGTAAAAAATCCGTGTTCTCCGTGCCTTCCGTGAGAGGTAAAAAAGATATCCGTGAGAAAAAAACGGCATAGCAAGGCGTATGTCAAGAAGAAAAAAATGTTCTTCTGTCATTCTGTCTAAAAATAACAAACGAGCAAAGCGAGTCCGACCGTTGACTGTAGACACGAGCAGAGATACTAGATGAGCAAGAGCAGTATGTTGATAGTGTAGCGGAGAATTTTGTGATAACATTGATTTTGTATATTTAGAATAAGAAAAATAAAGTGATCAATATGACACCATCTAAGATAGATAAACATACTAATTTGACGGATTTTGAACGTGAGAGTTCAAAATTGTTTGAGGTGTTATTATCAGATGTGCGCCAGATTATTGAAAATGGTTTGCAACAGGCTTACCAATCAGTTAATATGGTCATGTTGAATACTTATTGGAATGTAGGTAGGCGCATAGTAGAAGATGAGCAACATGGTAATCGGAGGGCAGAATATGGCAAGCAACAGATAAAGAATCTATCTGCCGAACTTGTTCCTCAATACGGAAACTCTTATAATGAGCGTAATCTATATCAATTTCGCAATTTCTATCTGAAATTTAATGATTTGGAAATTTTGAATACGCGTATTCAAAATCTTACTTGGTCTCATATTGTTCGTCTTTTGCGAGTAGAAAATGAACAAGAACGAATTTGGTACATGCAAGAGGCTATTAATGAGGGTTGGAGTTTTAGGGTGCTTGATCGTAATATTAATACGCAATATTGTCGTCGGATATTGGCTATGCAGAAAGCAGGTGAGGTTGTTGTAAAAGATGCAGAGCAAGTGCATGACAAATTAGAGTTTATAAAAAATCCTATAGTAGCGGAATTTTTGAATATCTCTCCTAACTCAAAATTATACGAATCGGATTTGGAGAGTGCCATTATTGATAATTTACAGCAGTTCTTGATGGAGTTGGGGAAAGGGTATGCTTTTATTGGTCGGCAAGTGCATATACGTACAGAAGAGAACGATTATTATATTGATTTAGTATTCTACAATTATTTGTTGCGTTGTTTTGTGCTAATTGATTTGAAAGCGGATAGGCTTTCCTTTCAAGATGTAGGGCAAATGGATATGTATTTGCGTTTATATGATACTTTGAAGAAACAACCAGAAGACAATCCAACCATAGGTATCGTGCTTTGTTCACAAAGTAATGGAGATGTGGTACGTTTTTCGTCTTTAGCAGATAATCCGCAAATGTATGCAGCGAAATATGAACTATATCTTCCATCACAAGAGGAGTTAACTCGTGAGATAGAACGCCAAAAAGAGATATATCGATTACAGAAATATTAAAACATTCAGAGGAGCAAAGTAGGGACACTCGGTTCGAGTGTCCGCACGACCGCAGGTCGTAACCAATCTGTCTTTCTTTCGTTGCGATATGCCACTGGCATAGCAAAGCGTATGTCAAGAAGAAAAAAAGTTCTTCTGTCATTCTGTCTAAAAAGCAAACGAGCGTAGCGAGTAAGAATCTGTGAGAATCTGACGAGCGACTTCTTGCGAAGCAAGAGAGCGAATCGAAAAGAAAAAAGAAAAAAATCAGAGAGATCTGTGTCATCTGTGGGAGAA
>JAZQRP010000023.1:0-3634 GCA_045629685.1 Candidatus Aphodosoma sp.
AGGTCGTAACCCCATTCGAATTCGAGAGTAACAAGCGAAAGGTTGTCTTTACTTGTTGACATAATCTCTTTCAAACCTTCAACTGAGTTAAGGCTATTTTCGAGCAACTTACTCACGTTGGTTTCAATCTCCGAACTGTTGGCACCAGGATACGCAGTCATAACAGACACGTAAGGAGGCTCCATTTCAGGGAATTGGTCGATAGGCAATCTCATATATGAGAATACACCTAATATCATCACAGCCACAAAGACCAACGCTGTGGTAATAGGACTGTTAATCGCCGATTTATATATACTCATTTTTTTAGACTTTTAGTAACGAGTAGCGAATAGCAAGACTTTGATACTCACTTTTGTCTCGTTAAATTTATTTAAACTTTTAGTTGTAAGTTCTTACTAATAGGTGTCGAGATAATCGAGTGCCGGATGGCTCTTGTTACTCGTTACTCATTACTCGTTACTATTTTTATTTTACAATTTCGAGTTTAACACCATCAACCAAACGAGCTTGACCGATAACTACGAGGTCGTCGCCCTCTTTGATTTCGTCAGAGATGATTTCTACTTGGTCGTCGAAACGTTGACCGAGTTTCACAGGCACATATTTAGCATTGCCACCGCGATTGATATATACATAGCGATTGTCGGCACCTTGAAGTTTCAATACTGCTTGATAAGGCACTACAATAACTTCTTCTTCGCCAAGGAACAATGTTGCGTTAACATACATACCTGGGCGGAGCATATCTTTTCCGTTAGGGATTTTCACTTTGATTGTGAATGTGTGAGATGCAGGGTCGATAGTTGGGAATACACGTTCAACTGTAGCTTCGAACACTTGTTCTGCGCCATAGATTTCAGAGCGGATATCGAGTTTCATACCAGCTTTCACTTGAGGAAAATAACGTTCTGGCACTGCAATTTCAGCTTTCAATGTAGAGATTTGAGTAAGCACCAAGATTGGTTGACCACCGTAAAGTTCGCCATCTTCGTAGTTTTTAGCAGCGATAACACCATCGAAAGGAGCTTTTACGTATGTATTTTGCTCCAAGAATTCGATATTTTCAGCAGTTTGGTCATAAGAGAGTTTCAATTGGTCGTATGCTTGTTGAGTAGCGCTACCAGTTTTCAAAAGAGCTTCAACACGAGCCAATTCAACGCCAAGATTTGCGTATGTAAGTTTTGCAGTTTTATATTGCAATTCGTCCATACGTACGAGGTTAGCACCTGCAGCAACTTTTGAGCCTTCTTCTACATAAATGTGCTCGATTTTACCTGTAACAGAAGGAGCAACATTTTGAGTTTCGTAACCTTGAAGTGTTGCACTAAGCACAACTTCACGAGTGATAGTTGTAGTTGTCATTTGTTGTGTCTTCACTTTCTCGATACGAGTTTCAGACACAGCAGCATCTTCAGCCTTCTCTTTCGAGCCACAAGATGCAAATGTTGTCAATACTGCCAAAGCAATAGCAGCAATAGAATAGAACTTTTTCATTGTATTTATTTTTTTACTTATTATTTTCTATGAATTAATACATTATTTATTAAGCAATTTTTTGAGCTCGATTTGTGCATTTACAAGATTGAGAATTGCTTGTACATAATCACTTTGTGCAGTGAGCAATGTCATACTTGCATTTGTTAGTTCAAGCGCAGATGAATGTCCGTACTCAAACTTGTTAGATGTACTTTCAAATACACGTTGCGATACATCTATGTTAAGTTTTTGAGTATCGAAATCTTCGTATGCAGTTGAAAGATTATAACGTAATTGTTTATGTTGCACCATAAGACCATCGCGTGCATCAGCCAATGAGTTTTCAGCAGCTTGACGAGCCAATTTCTTTTCGGTGATAGCGGCAGCACGTTTGCCACTTGACCACAAAGGAATAGAGAGTTGCAAACCTACTACACCCATCGATTGTTCCATAGCAGCCTCACCAGAGAAGTATTTGTTAGGGGCTGTATATTGATAGAATGCACTAAGTGTTGGCACATAAGCCATACCAGCCATAATTACGTTTTGTTTAGCCATTTTCACATTTTGCTCTGCCAATTGATAGCCATAATTTTTAGCTAAATCAAAATCCATTGACAAAAGATTCAATGCTTCTTCTACATTCAATACATTATCAAGTTCGTCGGTCAACACCAATTTCACATCAGCACCAGCAGCCAATTGCAAAACCAACGCATTATAAATCATCTCTAAAGAGCGTTTTGTTGAGTTGATTGCGCTACGCATACTTGCCACTTGCACTTTGATTTGGTCGGCAGCAGTTTGTTCAGCCACACCAGCTTTAACCGAGTTTTCAGTGATTTCATAAAGTTTTTCTAAGTCAACCATTGTTTTATCCAAAAGGCCGACTGTTTTCTCCATTGCAAGTGCTGTAATATAATATGTTTCAACGCTTGAGATTACGTCAAGTTCGCTATTGCGTTTGCTGATATCTTGCATTTCTATGGCAGTATTGTTGATAAGGGCACCCATAATTAACTGACCATTCACTGCAATAGAGGCACTTACGTTTAAAGAACCTGCCAAGTTTTCAATATTTTTCTCCATCGGAGGCATACCTTCTTGCAACGCAAATTTCATCTTACCATCGGTATAGTTCAAACCAAGCGACATATCGGCTTGAGGCAACATAGATGCAATAGTTTGCCAACGAGTAGCATACGCTTGACGAACACTAAGATCTGCGTTTTGCAAAGTACGATTATGTTCAAGAGCATAATCGCGAGCTTCAGCCAAAGACAAACGCAATTCTGATGACGAATCGTTTGTTTGAGCCTTTAAATCAATGCACAGTGTACAGTGTACAATGCACAATAAAATCAACATTAATTTCTTCATAATTTTTTTCATTTGTATATTTTTTATTTTATTTTTCCAATTACGCATTATGCATTGTAGATTGATAATATTTCAATCCCGCTTCATTACAAATCATTCGCACTATCATATCAAGTACAAAATCAACACGCTGTGCTGTATTCATCGACACTTGCATCAAATCTTTCAAAACATTAGGTATCAAATTTGCTAATAATACAGACGTTGCATCAATATTTAAATCTTCTCGATACATACCTTGTTCTACACCTGTGCGCAACATTTGTGCCATATATTTCAAATCCATCTCTTTCAGCTTAGCTTGACGCTCATGCCACAATTCAGGATAAAACTTTTCTAAATCATAACCAAATGCAAGATGTTTTTCCACCGAATGATAACGCAACTTCTTAAAACTTTGCATCAACAAATCTAAGACATTAACACTTGAATCAAGTACCGATTGATAATCTTTCTCTTTCTTTTGAGCCATTGCATCAAGCAATTCGACCACCAATTCGTCTTTTTGTTTAAATACGGTATAAAAAGTTTTTTTCGAGATATGCAATTCGTTGCAAATATCATCGATACTCACACTTCTTATGCCGAATTTAAAAAACAATTCTCCAGCAGTTTTTAATATTTTTGCTCTTAAATCAGTACACATTTTCAATAATTACACATACAAAAAAGTGCTTTTTTCTGAATTTTTCGTGTTTTGAATTTTGGTTATTCTTTTAACGATACAAAATTACAACATATTTTCCAACTGAGCATATAAATAATGTTATTTTAT
>JAZQRP010000024.1:0-1845 GCA_045629685.1 Candidatus Aphodosoma sp.
AATATATATTGAGTTTTGATACTCATTTTAAATTGGTTACTATTCATCCTTGGGTGGATGGAAATGGGCGTATGGCTCGTTTGGTGATGAATTTGTTACAATATGAGTTTGGTTTGATGCCATCTAAAATACAGAAAGAGAATAAAGCGGAATATATTCAAGCTCTTATTGATTTGCGAGAACAAGAGTCGTTGGAGCCAATTCGTGAGTTTTTGCTTAGTGAGCATATTGCTAATTTAGCTCGTGAAATAGCTGAATATAAACGTTCGTTGGTGAATGAGTCTGTTTTGAAAATGTCCGAGAGAAAGAGTGAAAATGTCCGAGAGAAAAAGAAAAATGTCCGAGAGAGACGGATTTTGGATTTAATAAAGGCAAATGGTAGTATTACTTTGCAACAGATTGCTACCGAATTGGGTGTGAATGAGAGAACGATAAGACGTGATATTGTGATGTTGAAAGATAGAGGAGTGATAGTGCGAGAAGGTGGTGATTTTGGAGGTAAATGGGTTATAATATAAAGAGTATAATGATGAATCTTGATGAATTGTTGAATGAGTCGCAGAAGGCGGCGGTTGAGTATAATGAAGGTGCATCGGTGATAGTGGCAGGTGCGGGTTCGGGCAAGACGAGGGTCTTGACCTATAAGATTGCGTATTTGTTGGAGCAGGGTATGATGGCATATAATATTCTGGCACTGACGTTTACGAATAAGGCGGCGCGAGAGATGAAAGAGCGAATTATGAAGGTGGTGGGACCATCGGCATCGCGTGGGTTGTGGATGGGTACGTTTCACTCGATATTTTCGCGTATATTGAGGGCAGAGGCAGAGGTGATTGGGTTTACGCCACAGTTTACGATTTATGATACGGCAGACTCTAAGGCATTGGTGAAGAGTATTATAAAAGAGATGGGGTTGGATGATAAGACGTATAAATCGAGTGCAATTCAGTCGAGAATATCGAATGCAAAGAACCATTTGGTTATGCCAACGGCATATAATGCTAATTCGGCAAATTATGCTGACGATAAGCGACATAATACGCCTGAATTTGGTAGGATATATGAGACGTATTGTAAGCGTTGTCGTGAGGCGAATGCGATGGACTTTGATGATTTGTTGGTTTATACGGCATTCTTATTTAAGCAGAGACCAGATGTGTTGGCACGTTATCAGGATAGATTTCAGTATATATTAGTAGATGAGTATCAGGATACTAACACCGTGCAACATGCGATAGTGATGCAATTGGCGGCGAAGTATGGCAGAGTGTGTGTAGTGGGAGATGATGCGCAGAGTATCTATTCGTTCAGAGGGGCAGAGATTGATAACATTTTAGGATTTCAGCGTTGTTTTGAAAAGTGCAGATTGTTCAAGTTGGAACAGAACTATCGTTCGACACAGACGATAGTTAATGCGGCTAACTCGTTGATATCGAAGAATAGAAATCAGATACCGAAGACGGTGTATAGTAAATTGTCGGTAGGCGAGCCGATTGAGGTAGTAGCGACATATAGCGATTTTGAGGAGGGGTATGCAGTGGCGAAAGATATTCAACATGTGGTGAATAAGCGATTTGCGGCTTATGAAGATGTAGCAGTGTTGTATCGCACTAATGCTCAGAGTCGTGTATTGGAAGAGGCGTTGCGTAAGAGTGGAATACCATATAAAATATATGGAGGTTTGTCGTTCTATCAACGCAAAGAGATAAAAGATGTTATAGCATATTTGCGCTTAATAATAAATCCGTCGGACGAAGAAGCATTAAAGCGCGTGATAAACTATCCAGCGCGTGGAATTGGCGACACAACACAGCAAAAATTATTGTCTGTCGTGCACGATAATCC
>JAZQRP010000025.1:0-2574 GCA_045629685.1 Candidatus Aphodosoma sp.
AAATTTTTTATGATTAAAGTAACATTTCCTGACGGTTCGGTACGTGAGTACGCCGCTGGTAGCACTGCTTTTCAAATCGCTGAGTCGATTTCGCCTCGTTTGGCCAACGATATTTTGGCTGCGAGCGTAAATGGTGAAATTATCGAAATCAATCGTCCTATCGCTGAAGATTGTAGCATTAAATTGCTCAAATGGGATGATGCTGAGGCTAAACATGCCTTTTGGCATACGTCGGCTCACTTGATGGCAGAAGCATTGCAAGAGTTGTATCCAGGCATTCAATTTGGTATTGGTCCTGCTATTGAAAATGGCTTCTACTATGATGTTATGCCTGCCGCTGGCACCGTCATTAAAGAATCTGACCTAGCTGCCATCGAAAAGAAAATGGCAGAGCTTGTAGCTAAGAAAGAACCTGTGGTTCGTCAAGACATCTCGAAAGCTGATGCCTTGAAAATGTTTGAAGAACGTGGTGAAACGTTCAAATGTGAGTTGATATCTGACCTCGAAGATGGTACAATCACTCTTTATACACAAGGTGCGTTTACTGACCTTTGTCGCGGTCCGCATTTGGTGAATACAGCTGAAATCAAAGCTGTGAAGTTGTTGAGCGTTGCTGGAGCTTACTGGCGTGGCGACGAAAAACGTCCTCAAATGACACGTATTTATGGTATTTCGTTCCCTAAAAAGAAAATGTTGGACGAATATCTTGTGTTGATGGAAGAGGCTAAGAAACGCGACCACCGTAAAATCGGTAAAGAATTGGAGTTGTTCGCATTCTCAGAAGCCGTAGGTAAAGGTTTGCCATTGTGGTTGCCAAAAGGTACAGCATTGCGTTTGCGTTTGGAAGATTTCTTGAAACGCATCCAAAAACGCTTTGGTTACCAACAAGTGATGACACCACACATCGGTCAAAAAGAGTTGTGGGTAACATCAGGTCACTATGCTAAATATGGTAAAGACTCGTTCCAACCAATCCACACTCCAGAAGAGGGCGAAGAATATTTGTTGAAACCAATGAATTGTCCTCACCACTGTGAAATATATAAGGTGATGCCACACTCGTATAAAGACCTTCCATTGCGTTATGCAGAGTTTGGTACAGTGTATCGTTATGAGCAAAGCGGTGAGTTGCACGGATTGACACGTGTGCGTTCGTTCACACAAGACGATGCTCACATCTTCTGTCGTCCTGACCAATTGAAAGAAGAGTTCATGAAAGTGATGGATATCATCTTCATCATCTTCAAAGCGTTGAATTTCGAAAACTTCGAGGCTCAAATCTCGCTTCGCGACCCAAATAACAAAGAAAAATATATTGGTTCGGACGATGTATGGGAAAAAGCAGAGTCGGCTATCATCGAAGCTTGCGAATACAAAGGTTTGAAAGCAAAAGTAGAACTTGGTGAAGCAGCATTCTATGGTCCAAAACTCGACTTTATGGTGAAAGACGCAATTGGTCGTCGTTGGCAATTGGGTACAATCCAAGTGGACTACAACTTGCCAGAGCGTTTTGACCTTGTGTATACAGGTGCAGATAACCAAAAACACCGTCCTGTGATGATTCACCGTGCGCCATTCGGTTCGATGGAACGCTTCGTAGCAGTGCTTATCGAGCATACAGGTGGTAAATTCCCATTGTGGTTGACACCAGACCAAGCTGTAGTACTTCCAATTTCTGAGAAATACAACGACTACGCAAAAGAGGTAGCTGACAAATTGGCTCAATTCGATGTTCGTGCAATCGTTGACGACCGTAACGAAAAAATCGGACGTAAGATTCGCGACAACGAGTTGAAACGTATCCCTTATCTCTTGATTGTAGGTGAAAACGAAATGAACGAAGGCAAGATTTCGGTTCGTAAACAAGGCGAAGGCGACCAAGGTGTGGTGACACCAGACGAGTTTGCAACACTTGTAAACGACAAAATCAGAGAAATGATGAGTGAATTTTAATTAATGCACAATGCACAATGCATAATGCACAATTAAAATTTAGAAATAAAATGCAAAAAGCGGGGTAAAAATCTCGCTTTTTGTTGTTTTTTGGGGTAGAATAGTGAAAAAATAAAATAGTTGAAAAAAAATTGTAAATACTTTTGTTTATTCAAAAAAAAGGTGTAAATTTGTAGCGTGAAATGTAGTATGAGTATAATCGTATCATATTTCATGGAAAAGATGTATAACACACACTTTTAATTCAAATTATAATACTATGGCAAAATTCAAAGGTGCAGTCGTTGTGGATACAGAACGCTGCAAAGGATGTGGTTTGTGCGTAGCAGCATGCCCATCTAAAGTTTTGGGATTAGCATCTCAGGTGAATGCCAAAGGTTACAACTATGCTGAAATGGTCACTGAAGACTGTGTTGGCTGTTGTTCTTGCGGTTATGTATGTCCTGATGCTTGTATTTCTGTTTATAAAGTAACCCTCTAAAAAGTTGTCCAAAGGCTATGGAAGAAATTAAATTAATGAAAGGTAATGAGGCTTTCGCTCACGCTGCAGTACGTAGCGGTTGCGATGGCTATTTTGGTTATCCTATTACCCCTCAATCTGAGGTTATGGAAACCCTACAA
>JAZQRP010000026.1:0-2171 GCA_045629685.1 Candidatus Aphodosoma sp.
CTTTTCCCGTATGGGAGGATTACGATTCAAAGAAACACTTGATGGCGAGTTCATAAACGCGGACAACTCTTTGCGTATTCCACCATTGACCGATTTGCGAGAACTTATTGCCGCAAGCAAGGCGATTGAGAAAAGTGAGGAGACCAATGCACTACCCGAAAAACGATGGATTGCTCAACTTGCACAGCCGGGTTCTTCGCTCGGTGGCGCTCGTCCCAAAGCAAATGTTGTAGATACGGACCGTAGTATATATGTCGCAAAGTTCCCATCATTGAAGGATGATTACGATGCAGGACTATGGGAGCATTTCTGCCATCTATTAGCCAAGAATGCAGGTATAAACGCTGCCGAAACAAAGGTACTTGTAATAAACGACAAGCATCATACACTCCTTTCTCGTCGTTTCGACCGAACAAATGAAGGCAAACGAATTCATTTTGCATCGGCAATGACATTGCTCGGGTTAAATGATGGCGACAACGCTACAACAGGACACGGATATATTGACATTGTTGATTTTATCATTAGTGGTTGTACCGATGTTGATGCGAACTTGCGAGAGTTGTTCCGCCGAGTTGCATTCAATATATGTGTTGGCAACAGCGACGACCATTTCCGCAATCATGGTTTTCTGCTCACTGCAAAAGGTTGGACCCTTTCGCCTGCTTACGATATGAACCCGACACTGAATGACCATCAAAGCTTGCTAATTAACAGCAAAACTAACGAGTCTGATTTGTCAATTTTACTCAACTCGTGTGAGGAGTATATGCTCACTCCAGAGGTTGCCAAGGGCATAATCAACGAGGTTGTAACTGCTGTCAAAGACTGGCGCGTATTGGCAAATAGATTAGGTATTGCTAAACGAGAAATGAGTTTGTTTGAGGGAGTGTTTGAAAATAGGACTAATTTTAATAAAATGTAGATATGTACAACGATAATAACAAGAGACGTCAAGCAGAAATTTTAAAAGAATGCATTGAGTTGCAGAAAGATGTAAATGATTACACAACAAAAATAGATAGAGATATTTTTGATATTAATATAGCATTATTGGGTAATGATATGGCATTAATGCAAGAATGTGCAATCCATATCAAAAATAAGTATCCAAACTTTACTCAGGCACTTCCATATAACGTACGGTTGCTTTTACCTTATAGTATTGCTATTGAAGATATGACCTATGAGCAATTACGCCATGTCTTAATTACAGAAAGAGATGCTCTTCAAAATCTGAAAAGTGAATATGGATTATCACAAGGGATTAAAAGAGGGCTGGAACTTGCTGCAAAGTGGAATGCGGAAGATAAAAATATGTAGTAGAAAAATACTCAACATTACTATTCTATATAACAATAATTATATACCTTTACATAAAAGTAGGAACTCGACTCTGCGAGACACTGCAAAATAGTGTAGAAATTAGGTGGAGCAATAGCGGGAGATTACGTTTGTAGCGATTCTTTAACGCGAAGATATAGAGCCATTTAGGAATAATACTCATTTTCTGGTGGCACCACAACAAAACCGCAATAGAAGTACTTCTGTTGCGGTTTTTTCGTGTTTTGACAGGATTTTGGGATATAATTGACAAAACTGGTTTTGTATCACTATATCTATAACTCTTTTCTGATTCGAGTGTTGTGGATTCCCCGAAGGAATCGAATCGATAGCGAAAAACAATGTAAAATAGGATAGTTTCACCAATCGTTTATCCTATAATTCAGACGCATATAATTGCATTTTATGTATCGGGCAAAATTCTAGGAAAGGTGTAGAATGGCAGTTTGCAAAAATCTAGGAAAAGTGATTCTTGTTTACTTGTATTTGCGTCTAATATGTTGGTGTGTTGAGCATTGCTCATTGAGGATTTTACCTACTTAGCATTTCACTTGATATGGTTGCGAAACCATAGTTTCCGAAACAGCTGTTTCGCAACTGAGTATTCATTACATTTAATGAACGTCTTTGAATAAATATCACTATCTTAGCAATATTAAATATTGTTATTATGGAACAGGAAATTCTATATGTTAGCACTGACAATTTGCTAAGTGATGTGAGGATGATTATTGATAGTGCGCGAACTAAAGCGTATGCGGCTGTCAATGTTGCGTTAGTTGAGAGAAATTGGCTTTTGGGTAAGCGTATTGCAGAAGAAGAATTGC
>JAZQRP010000027.1:0-8946 GCA_045629685.1 Candidatus Aphodosoma sp.
GCTTTAGCATCCATTTTAGATGTCCAAGAAGCTGGCAAAGTGATTTCGAATGCACCGAAGAACGATACTGCAAACACAACCAACATCAAGAAGAAGATGATATTGAAGATAGCGTTAGTAGAAAGAGCGTTCAAAGCAGATGCACCAAAGATACCTGTTACCAAAAGACCAAGAGTCAAATAGATGATAATGATAGCAGCACCGTATGTGAAAGCATCGCGACGACCTTTAGATTTGTCACCTGAACGTTTCAAGAAGAAAGAAACAGTCATAGGAATGATAGGCCATACGCAAGGAGTGAACAAAGCAACAAAACCACCGAGGAAACCAAGGATGAAGATTGCCCACATTGAAGAATCAGATGTGTTAGTAGTTTCACCGAATGCTTTGAGTTCATCGATAACTGGAGTATAGATGTCGTTAGCAGCCTCTTCTACAGCAGTTTCAGTTGTTGCTTCTTCTGCGATAAGCATTGGCTCGTTAGCTTTAGGACCGAAAGCGAAATTGTAAGGGCCAAAGAGAAGGCAAGAACCAACAACTTCAGAGCAAGCTTGACCAGAAGCAGCCACGCCAACGCCCCAATTTTCGTCAGTAATTTTTATTTTTTGTGCAAACACTGCAGTTTTTTCAAATGAAGTGATTTCGCACTCGAACATGTTGTCGAAGATTGTGTGAGCTTCTGTTTTGATTTCGAGTTCACCATTAAGTTCTGCGCCAACAAGTTTGTTGAATTCAATTTTGGTTGCGATAGGACCTTTGTCAGTCTCTTCCAAACCATAGATATGCCAAGTGTCGTCGATAGTAGCAGTTAATGTAATCTCTGCATTTTTACCATCTTGACTAATTTGGGCATCCCATTTAACAGGCTCAAGAATTTGAGCGAATGCCATGGTAAAGAGGCACATTACAAGTGCCAAGGTAGAAAAAAGTTTTTTCATACTTTTTAGATTAAATTAAAATATTTAGTGTTTTTATAAAGTTATTTCCTTTGGTCTACGGTTTACGGACTCGCTTCGCTCGTTCGGACGCTTGAGCCAAGCGTCCCTACACTTGATTATTGCGTCCCTACAATTCCACACGGACAATCAAACCGAGCGTCCCTACTTAAGGTATCATATCGAGCATTTCGTCGTCGAATGGGTCATAATCTTCTGGAAAATCAGCAGATTTGATTAGTTCATCAAAATTCTGATTTTCGTTACCCTCTTTTTTAATGCTTTCATATTCAGCTGGTTCAGCCAAATTTACATGTATATGATGTATCATACGAGCACAATTAGACAATTAGAGCGCAAATTTACAAAAAATATTTCACATACACAACACAAAAATAAAAAGCAAGATAACATCAATCCGAATTAAACGAATTAGCCTAACATTTTACACTTTTTTTCGACTAGTTAGTAGTTAGTAGTTACTAGTTACTAGTTAGTAGTTGGTAGTTATTAATTTTTGGGGTTCGCCGTACGGATACGTGAGCGGGCACATAATGCGCATGCGTGCGCGTGTGCGTAAGGTTATTTAATAATTTATATATATTTATATATTTTTTAATTCTGGATATTATCAGAATAAAAAAAAATAAATAAGAACAGGAGAAAAAATCAAAAAAAAACACTAAGAATATTGCTTGAAGGTATGGTTCACCATCTTGATTGTTGCTGAATTGGTTTATGATCAATAGCGCTCTGCGGATTCCACATGTTTTTCTGTCACCCCTATGGGGTTTTAATGTGGGTGGATCTTTTACCAGGGGTTTGCACCCCTGTCTGGGTTCTGGCGTCCCTATGGGACTCTATAATTACTATTTTTTTATCTCTCACGGAAGGCACGGAATTTTATCGCTTCGCTCGTTAGTTTTTTTTGACAGAAAGACATAAAAACTTTTTCCTTTGACATAATGGTCTTGCTTTGCTACGCAAATCTCGACCTAAAAGACAGGTTTTGATGCTGCGCGATGTTTTTTAACGTAAATTACCGTTAATTAGACATTAATTTTTTGTCCTAACGGAATTTTGTGTCATTGTGGCAGAAATTTAGCATTGGCACTCTTTTTGATAATTACGAATTACTAGTTACTAGTTACTAGTTACGAGTTACTAGTTACTAGTTGATAGTTAGGAGTTTTTAATTAATTAGCTGATAATAAACAATATATCAAATACAGACATGAAACAAGAAAAAGAGACTAAACAAGATTTTGTTGAAAAGGATGAGGTTGTTGTAGATAATTCTGCCACAACTGAGGCTACTGAGACTGAAAATATGGCAGAGGCGCAACCAGAAGTGAACGAATGGGAAGTGAAGTTCAACAACCTAAATGATAGCCATTTGAGATTGATGGCAGACTTTGACAACTACCGTAAACGTACTATCAAAGAGAAAGCTGATTTGATAAAAAATGCAGGTGAGAGAATTATCTGCGACTTTTTGCCTATTATTGACAATTTTGAACGCGCATTGACAAGCATGAAAACAGCAGAAGATGTAGATGCTGTGCGTCAAGGTGTTGAGTTGATTTACAATCAAGTGATGTCGATGATGAAAGCAAATGGTGTGGCAGTAATCGAAACAGAAAATGCTCCGTTTGACACTGAATTCCACGAGGCTATCACAACTATTCCTGCACCTACACCTGAATTGAAAGATAAAATAGTAGATTGCACTACTAAAGGCTATACTATGAACGAAAAGGTTATCCGCCACGCAAAAGTTGTTGTTGGCAATTAATTTTTTTTTTGACAGAAAGACAAAACCTACGACTAACGGACGCACGAGCCGTGCGTCCCTACAATATTCCAACAAAAAATAAATAGGACAACCAAACTATTTTGTCCAATAAATAAATTTTGTACTTATGTTAAAAAACAAAAGACAAAAAATAAAAAACATATGTCGAAGAGAGATTATTATGAAGTGTTGGGTGTGCAGAAGGGTGCATCTGACGAAGAGATAAAAAAAGCGTATCGCAAAAAGGCGATTCAATATCACCCTGACAAGAATCCGGGCGACAAGGAGGCTGAAGAGAAATTCAAGGAGGCTGCAGAAGCGTATGAAGTGCTTAGCGACCCTGACAAACGTGCACGTTACGACCAATTCGGCCACGCAGGCATGGGTGGCGCTGGTGGCTTCGGCGGAGGTGGTATGAATATGGAAGACATATTCTCACAATTCGGCGACATATTCGGCGGTCACTTCGGATTTGGTGGTTTCGGTGGATTTGGTGGAGGTGGAGGCTCACGCCAACGCGTCAATCGTGGTTCGGACCTTCGCGTACGTGTCAAATTGTCACTAAAAGAGATTGCTACTGGTTGCGAAAAGAAAATCAAAGTACGCAAAGCCGTAACTTGTACTCACTGCGATGGTACAGGAGCAAAAGATTCGCACAGCACAACTACCTGCCCTGAATGTGGTGGTACAGGCTACGTAACTCGAGTACAACGCACAATCCTTGGCAATATGCAAACTCGCACTGCTTGTCCTAAATGTGGTGGCGAAGGCAAAATTATCAAAGACGAATGCCCTCACTGTAAAGGTGAAGGTGTAACAATGCAAGAAGAGGTGATAACCATCAACATTCCTGCAGGTGTGGCAGAGGGTATGCAACTCAGCATGTCGGGCAAAGGTAATGCAGCCCGCAGAGGTGGTATTCCTGGCGACTTATTGATTGTCATAGAAGAAGAAAAACACCCTGAACTTATCCGCGATCAAAACAATTTGATATACAACCTTTTGCTCGACTTACCAACTGCGGTATTAGGTGGCATGGTGGAGATACCAACTATTGACGGAAAAGTGAAAGTAAAAATTGACAAAGGTACACAGCCAGGCAAAGTTTTGAGATTGCGCAACAAAGGTCTGCCTGATGTAAACCGTTATGGAACTGGCGATTTATTGGTGAATATCGGAGTGTATATCCCTGAGGATTTGTCGTCGGACGAGAAGAAGATTTTCGAGAAATTAAGCGAGTCGAAAAATATGAAACCAAATGCTTCGGCTTCAAAGAATTTCTTTGCTCGATTTAGAAACCTTTTTGAATAAATTGGTTCTTTGTTACTTTTGTGACCAAAATTACTTCGTGATTTTTGCTTCGCTCTGCATAGTTAAAGCAAGCTTTACTCTGCCTTCGCTTATCGCAAAAATTAACCAAAAGTCTCGTGCTGTGCTTAAAAACGCTAAAGTCTAACAATAAATCCTACAGCGCTTAAACTCGGGCAAACTTTTCTACTCTACACAATTTTTACTCTTGCCCATAGGTGTTGTACTTCGTTCTTAACCTGTGTAACCTCGCCAAAAACCGCTGCTTAACGGATTTATCATTATCCTTTTAATCGCGTTTTTAAGGCAAGGCACAAACCACGATTCATAGATGCTCAAACCGAGTGTCTCTACAATAAAACCAAGATAAAAAAGGGACGCAAAAAGCGTCCCTTTTATATAAATCATTTAAACATTAAAGTTTAGCGTTTAATGCAGAACCAGCTTTGAATTTAACTGATTTTTTAGCTGCGATAGTAATTTTTTCGCCTGTAGAAGGATTTACACCTTGACGTTCTGGACGTTCAACAACAGCGAAATTACCAAAACCGAGAAGAGCAACTTGTTCGTTAGCAACAAGAGCTGCTTCGATAGCTTCTAATGTAGCGTCAACGGCTTTTTTAGCGTCAACTTTAGTCATACCTGTTTTTTCGGCAACTGCAGCCGCAAGTTCTGTTCTGTTCATTTTTTTTAAAAATTTAAAGTTATTATTATTGTTAATTTTAAAAGCTTAATTTTACCCCACAAAAATATATCAAATTATTGACATACACAAGTTTTTAAAACTTTTTTTTACATAAAAATTTTATCAATTTAAAAAATATGTTATAAAACATATAAATTTGGCTTTTTTTTAGTAAATTTGCACAATAAACAATAAAAATATGAATTACAATAGAGGATCATTTTTGAGGAATATACCGCCTGCAGTACTCAATTTAATGATAATCAACCTACTTTTCTGGTTTGCATCGCAGGTTTTTCCATCAACTTTTGGCATAGATTTAGTAAAAATCTTTGGTTTACACTATTGGTTTTCGGATAAATTCAATCCAATACAACTCGTAACTTACATGTTTATGCACGACACAAGTAGCATTAGCCACTTGTTCTGCAATATGTTTGGCATATGGATGTTTGGTTGCACACTTGAACAGGTGTGGGGAGCAAAAAAATTCTTGTTTTTCTATTTATTTACGGGCATAGGAGCAGGAATTATACAAGAGTTGACTTGGATGATTGACCTCCACGACATTACAACTGCAATGAACCTTGCTATTGCAGAAAATTCGGGAGAAGCATTGGTACCATTCAGTAGTATGTTCTCTGGAGGTAATATAGCTTATGCCACTGCAACGGACGTCATCAGATTGAAACAACAAATATTTGCAGCCCATGTGACAGTAGGTGCTTCAGGAGCTTTGTTTGGCATCTTATTAGCGTTCGGATGGCTATTCCCAGAGGCAAAAATGGGACTACTATTCGTACCATTTATGATTCCTGCCCGCATATTTGTTGCTATATATGCCGCATTTGAGTTGTTCTTCGGAGTTACAGGATTTGCATTTAACAACGTAGCACACTTTGCTCACTTGGGCGGTATGCTATTCGGAGCTGGAATATTGTGGATGTGGCAACGGAGAGGGAAACTTTATTAGTAGTTACTAGTTACTAGTTACTAGTTATTAGTTATTAGTGTGTAGTTATTAACGGCAGGGACACTCGGCTCGAATAACATTACATTTGGCGGACGCACGGGTCGTGCGTCCCTACAGCAGCAATAAACACAAATATTATGAATTGGAATGATATAAAAGATTTTTATTTGAGGGGGACTTCGTTGATGCGATTGATTTACATCAACGTGGGTGCGTTTATATTGATTAAACTTATTTCGCTATTTTTGATTTTGTTTAATATCAATACGTCGTTGTTCACTACCTATTTAGAGTTGCCTTCTAATTTAACAACTTTGCTATACCAACCATGGGGGGTGATTACGTACATGTTTTTACATGCCGACGTGATGCATATATTTTTTAATATGATTTCGCTCTATTGGTTTGGACGAATAACATTGGAACGTATATCGCAAAAACAATTAGTTGCTCTTTATGTATTGGGCGGATTGGCTGGTGCTGCGCTATATTTGTTAGCATACAACATATTCCCTTATTTCGCTGTTGCAGTGCACAATAGTTACCTATTGGGAGCATCGGGCGCAGTGGTGGCAATCTGCGTAGCTGCTGCAACTTTACAACCTAACTACCCTATCCGATTGATGTTTATAGGCGAAGTGAAATTATTATGGTTAGCAGTAGGCATGGTGGCTATCAGCTTATTTGGTATCACAGGCAACAATGCCGGAGGCGAATTTGCCCATATCGGTGGTGCTATATTGGGATATTTCTATGCCAAAGCATGGATGAGAGGCAAAGATTATTCACGACCAGTGACATCTGTCATCAATTGGTTGACCGATTTATTCAAACGTAAACCAAAAATGAAAGTGCACACAGGAGGCAAACAAACCGCCACACGCATGAAAACCGATGCAGAATACAACAGAGAAAAACGTGCTAACGAAGCTGCCATTGATGCTATTCTCGATAAAATAAAACAACGTGGATATGAGAGTCTGACAGCAGATGAGAAGAGAGAACTTTTTGATAGAAGCAAAAGAAGTTGAGAGTTGAAAGTTGAAAGTTGAAAATTATTAACTAATAACTAGTAACTAAAAAGATGTTGCGTAGTTTTGTAAAATATATAATGGTTGCCGTAACAGGAGTTATAGTGATGTGCTATGGCTTGGGGTTATTGGCTGGATGGGTGTCGCCTGAGAAATGGTCGTTGCCTACCTATTTTGTTATGGCTATGCCATTATGGATTTTGATGATGTGGGGAATAGCTATTTTTTGGCTATTTTGCAAAAAATGGTTTCATGCGCTGATAATCATTGCGATAATGGCACTTACATTCGGGCAATGGCGCAATGTAATAACTATAAATAAGCCTTTTCAGAGTCAGCAGTCAATAGTCAACAGTCAACAGTCGATTAAAATATTAACATTCAACACCCATATATTTAACAATCACAGAGATGATAGTTTTGAAAAGGTTGCAGAATTTATAAAAGAGTGTGATGCTGATATTGTGTGCCTACAAGAATTTGGACATTACCACAGATATGGAGCTTCGAAACAAGAGATATTGAAATTTTTTGATTCAATATATCCTTACCGCCATTTATGGTTTAAGAATCAGAACAAATGGGGCGAGAATGGATTGGCTACATTCAGTCGCTACCCTATCATAAAAAAGAAAAAAATAGAGTACCTATCAGCTGACAATATAAGTATTTACTCAGATATTGTAATAGACAGAGATACAATAAGAGTGATAAACAACCATTTGGAATCAAATAAGCTAAACCAAGAAGACCGAGAAATAGCAAAAAAAATAATGGCTGATGGCAATAGCAGACAAGAAAAGATAGATGCAGGATTGAAAGTTGGGTCGAGATTGGTATCGGGAGCAAAAAACAGAGTACAACAAGTTGGAGCAGTGAGAAATACAATTGAAGAGACCGATTATAAGACCATTGTTTTAGGCGATTTTAACGACGTACCTTTGTCATACACTTACAATAAAATTTGTGGTGATTTGCAAGACACATACGCTTTAGGTGGAAGATGGGGCTACCATTGGACCTATAACAAGAGCGCAATGTTGTTTGCCATTGACCATATATTGGTAGATGAAGAATTTGAGGTTATAAGTAGCAAAGTACATCGCGAGATGAAAATCTCAGACCACTACCCTATGAGTTGCACTATCCAAATAAAGGACTAAAATGATTGAAAAGATATACAAAACTCGCTGTGGTAGTATTCATTATTGGGTAAACCAAAAGAGAGAAAAGTCAATATCATTAGTATTTCTACCTGGATTAACAGCCGACCATAGACTATTTGATAAACAGATAGAATACTTCAAAGAAAAATGCCATGTTTTAGTATGGGATGCGCCAGCACATGCTACGTCGTGGCCATTCGATTTTTCCTTTGATTTAAGAGATAAAGCAATTTGGTTAGATGAAATTTTTCAAGCAGAAGAGATTGAATCACCCGTCATCATCGGACAATCGATGGGAGGATATGTCGGTCAGATGTATTCTCAACTATTTCCTAATAAACTTAAAAGCTTTGTAGCCATAGACTCAGCTCCACTACAAAGAAAATATGCAACCTCTGCAGAGATTTGGTTACTAAAAAGGATGGAGCCAGTGTATAGATACTATCCTTGGCGACTTTTGTTGCAATCAGGCACCAATGGTGTTGCGACATCGGAATATGGCAGAGAGTTGATGCGTAGTATCATGATGGAATATGATGGTGATAAAGATAGATATGCACGAATATCGGGGCATGGTATGCGGATGCTTGCAGAGGCAATGGAACTAAATCTACCGTACGAAATAAAGTGTCCAGCGATGTTGATTTGTGGTGAAAAAGATAGGGCTGGCTCATGTATTAGGTACAACAAAGCATGGCATAGGGATACTAGTATTCCTCTTAAATGGATTAAAGGTGCTGGCCATAATTCCAATACAGATGCTCCTGAGATAATAAATAAATTGATAGACGATTTTATAGATAATCTAAAATAAATCCGAATAACTATTGTTTATTCGGATTTTTTGTTTTAACTTTGTGGCATCTTAAAAAAATAATTCACACTGAGTAGCGTTCTCAGGTGGTTTTGTTAAAGCATTTTTGCTTTGTTCTTTCTTGTATCGAAAATTTGGCGATTTAAGGTTATGAAAGAATAAGTTAAAAAATGCCCATTGCGTATATATAGCGTGGGCTTAACTTATTCGTATAACCGAGGTCACGCCAAATACCTGAT
>JAZQRP010000028.1:0-6098 GCA_045629685.1 Candidatus Aphodosoma sp.
CGTCACATCTCTAACGAAAACCCTGAAACTAACAAGATTATCGTTCCATTCTTCCGTGGCAAATTTGCCGATGTTAAGTTCATGTATGTAGCAGGTAACGTATTCGAAGGCAAACCATCGCTCACAATCTTCCTTAGCCAACCAATGGTCGATGCAGGTTTCAATGCAGGCAAACTCATCCGCGAAGCAGCCAAATTCATCCAAGGTGGCGGTGGCGGACAAGCCTTCATGGCAACAGCCGGTGGCAAAAATCCAGACGGCATGGACGAAGCAATCAACTACGTAATCGAAGCGATAAAATAATTTAAGTAGGGACTTTTTGCGATAAGCGAGAGCAGAGCCAAGCTTGCTTGAGCTATGCCGAGCAAAGCAAAAATCTTGAGCGAAGCGAAAAAAACGGCTCGTGCGTCCGCTCAATCGCAAAGTTGAAATAATATACAGTGGACGTGCTGCATGCGTGTCCACAATGTAGAGACGCAATACATTGCGTCTCTTTTTTTTATAATAAAACGTTTGGAAGTTTAGAAAATAATTCTTACCTTTGCACTTGTTGAAGTGTTGGGTGTGATTTTTGTTTTTAATATAGTTAACATATAAGTTATAAGCAATGTTTACTCTCTCTCTACAAATAAAGGGATTTCGGCGATTTCTGCTACTTGCGTAGCACCAAAATATATATGCAGAATTGATTAGTAAATTAACATTTATTAATCAATTATGTTTTGTTTTTAGGGTGGAAATAATATTAAAGATTAAATGATAGATTTATGAAAAAAGAGATTACATTATTATTTGCGCTATTGCTATCGGTGGTGGCAATGGCAGAGATGTCGTTGGTGGTGAGCCCAATGTTTGATACCGACAAAATTACAGCACTTCAGAAAATTGGTAAATTAGTCTATTCTGGCGACTCGTTGTTGGTTTATGACAATGCGGGTATGCGTGTTTATGGCGATTTGTTCGAGAATGTGAAGCATGTGCGTTATTCTGATGAAGAGCCTCAAACACCAGTAGAGACGCAATATATTGCGTCTCAAATATTGGTCTATCCCAATCCAACAGCCGACGTTTTGTATATCGACAATGCTGAAGTAGGTGAGGTTAGATTATATACCTCTGATGGACGCTTGATGCAGGTGGTTGATGCCGGTGAGGGTCGTGTAGAGTTTAATATGTCGGGATGTCCTGCTGGGGTGTATGTGTTGGTTGCAAACAATCAAGTTTTTAACGTAATCAAAAGGTAGGGACGTAGCGTGCTGCGTCCAAACGAGCGAAGCGAGTCCAAAAAAATAAAGATGCAAATTTTTCAACGAAAAACACCTCAATCTGCCGATTGACAGGACGCAGCACGCTGCGTCCCTACTAGGTAAGTATGATTGGATAAAAAATCAATAAATTAAATAATAACTTAAAAATAACAAGAACTATGAAAAAATTATTTTTAATGGTTGCTATGGTGATGGTTAGCATCGTGGCAATGGCGCAAACCAATCAGTTGGTATGGGCAAATGGTAGTTTAATTTATGGCACTCCGATTGAGAGTATTGATAGTCTCACTTATGGCGAGATGGAAGAGGTGGATACACTTCATTTGTTGTTGCCAAAGGTGTTGGTGAAGGTGGTACATGATACTGTGTATGTGCATGATACAGTTTATGTAACTATTCCATGTACGCCTAGCGATAAAGAAGATGGACCTTCTAATCCAGAGTATAAAGATGCAGTTAGATTGCAAGCATTGAATTCTGAATATGCTACTGGTGCCGATATGGGTTATTCTAATGCATCGCACAACTTTTGGTTGATGTTTGCTACTGAAGAGTGTGAGGTTATTAAGGGTAGTCCTTTTGGTAATGGTGATATTTTGGTGTTTGAATTGTTTTCTGAGTCGGCAGATAATCTTTTGCCAGCAGAGGGTATTTACCCTATTTTAGATATGAAACCTATTGAGGATGGTATGATTGTTGGTGGTTTTGATATTGCTATGGGTACTCCGTTTGGTTCGTATATTCATCATATGGTCGATGGTGAGTTGGTTAGTTGGGATTTGGTGACTGGTGGTGCTATTGAAATCAATAACACTGATAAAGAGAACGAATTGGAATTTTATATTTATACTATTTCAGAAGATGGCACAGAGGGGTATTATTATTATAAAGGCGAGTTGTTGATTAAGAATATGTCTGCAGCAGAATAATTATTTTGAATATAAACAAAATAGGCGATTAACTTGGTGTTAGTCGCCTATTTTATTTTAATTGTTTTTTGTTAAATTGTTACTTTGCGTGTGTTTTCGTCGATTACTATGATTTCGATGTTGACCACATCGTCGGGGAGTAGGGTGTCGATGCATTCGGGCCACTCCATGAGGCATGGGTTGCCAGAGTCGAAGTAGTCGAAGAGACCGAAGTCGAGAGCCTCTTCGGAACGGTTGATGCGATGGAAAATCCGGAGGGACCTGATACTCCGGTAGAAACTCATGAATACGTTGACCTTGGATTGCCATCTGGCTTGAAATGGGCGACATGCAATGTAGGCGCAAACTCGCCAGAAGAGTATGGTGACTATTTCGCTTGGGGCGAAGTTGAGCCAAAAACAACATACAATTGGAGCACATATAAATATTGTGCTGGTTCAATTACAACAATGACAAAATATTGTTCAAAAAGCGGTTACGGCAAAGACGGCTTCACTGATAGTAAAACCGTGTTAGACCCAGAAGATGATGCAGCAATAGCCAATTGGGGTGGAGCATGGCGTATGCCAACAACAGAAGAACAAGATGAATTACGTGAAAAATGCACATGGACATGGACCACGCAAAATGGTGTAAATGGTTATAAAGTGACAGGACCTAATGGTAACTCAATTTTCTTGCCCGCTGCGGGTTACATGTACGATAGTAGTCTTTACAATGCTGGTTCGCTCGGCTTCTACTGGTCGAGTTCGCTTTACACAGTCAATCCGGTCGACGCCTACCGCATGAACTTATCGATCTCCGTGGACTGGTACGACAGCGGTCGCTGTTATGGCTTTTCAGTGCGTCCAGTCTGCGAGTAGAATTTATCCTTTACTTGCAGAAAAGGCAAAAACTTGTTGAAAAATGGCAATAAAATAGTAATAGCCTTGCGGAGCGGGTGCCACGGTAGTGGCTACTCAACCCGCTCGGTGAGGCTATTTTATTGAAAAATTTTATAAACTTTTGTAGAGACGCAAAATTTTGCGTCTCTTTTTTTTTTTCCTACCCAACAGCAAGGTACAAGCAACCTGTGCCGAAGAAAACCGTCATCTTCACACCTCTCATTTGCAAAGTCTACAAACCTTTACCTTTTGATGCACGTTATGTTTCCTTAAAAAAGTAGACAGATTTTTTATCCTTTTACTGAAAAAATAGACTAACTTTGCAACTTGCAAAGTTGCAAAGTTACCGAATATAACTAATTATCAGTGATTTAAGTGTTTTTGTCATTGTGAACTTTGTACTTCTTTTTATTTAGTATATAGCTGAACAACAGTTGTTTAACTGCAACTTTGCAAACTTTGCAACTCTCTATTTTCTTAAATTTGTTAATATAGTATCTTTGCTCATAATTATTTTTTTGTTTTTGCCGAAACGAAAATAATCAAAAAGGCTAACTCCTACAATAGGATTCAGCCTAAATTTTTATTATTTAAAAAAGTTTTATCAGATAGTAATATAAAAAATTTATATCTCTATTAAACTTTGGTATATAATTTGTAGTCCAATAATCGGAAAAACCAACCAAATCTATTAATCTTAAAATTTAAAAATTATGAAAAAGTATCTGTTTTTGATGTTATTACCAATGGTTATTGGTTTGGCATCGTGTGATTATCATGACAAAATGTTAGAAACTGGCGATCTGCCAACAAAAACCACAATTTTTATTTCTGATTATTTTCCAGGATGTGAAATTGTTTATATCGATAAAGATCGTGACTTAGGATTTGTGTCGTATGACGTAGTGTTGAATTGCGGGGCGAATCTTGAATTTGACAGTAATGGCGAGTGGACTAGTGTAGATTGCGAACCTGATGAAGTGCCAAATGGTATCATTCCTGCTAAGATTTTAGAATATGTATCTGGAAGATATACAGATAATTATATTGTAAAAATCGAACGAGATTGGAATCGTTATACCGTAGAGTTGAATAATGAAATTGAGTTAGTGTTTGATAAGGATGGCAATTTTAAGCGTATAGATAATTAACCTTTTTAAATATAGGAAATTATGAGAAAATTATTTTTATTTTTGATAGTTACAATATTAGCTATAATGCCAATTATGGCAGATAATGATAAAATGATTACTCGCGAAGAGTTACCTGAAAAAGCACAAATGTTTTTGACAAAGCATTTTGATGGTGTTGAAGTTCTTTATGCAAAAGCCGAACGCGATATGGGTGTTATTACATCTTACGATGTAGTGTTATCAGGAAATGTGAAAGTTGAATTCAATCGTAGTGGCGAGTGGACAAATGTCGATTGCGAACACAGTCAAGTGCCTAATAGCATATTGCCACAAGGAGTATTAGATTATGTATCAACCAAATTTGCAAAAGCTTATGTTGTAGAGATTGAGAGAGGTTTGATGGGATACGATGTAAAATTGAGCAACGACCTCGACCTCGATTTCGACAAGAATGGTAAATTCTTGCGAGTAGATTAAATTTGTATGAGTTATCTCTTTTAATAAAAAATCCTGCTTAAAAGTGGGATTTTTTGTTTGAAATAGTTTTTTTTATTTCACAAAAAGGTAAAGAAAAAAAGGAAGAAAGAAAAATATCTAATAAATCTGTGTAATCTATGGGAAAATTGGAATAAGCGAGAGCAAAGTCAAGCTTGCTTAGACTATGCCGAGCGCAGACAATTTTTTGAGCGTAGCGAAAAAATAATTCCGTGTTATCCGTGCGTTCCGTGTGAGACAAAAATTCCGTGAGAGGAAAAAACAATTCCGTGAGTTCAGTCGAGCGCTTTTGACGTAGTCAAACAGCGAGTTCTAAAAATAAAATTTCCGTGTATTCCGTGCATTCCGTGAGAGATAAAAGTTATATCGAACTTACGTTAAAATAGGGGGAGAGTATGAGGTATAGTAAAATTAACTTCGAGAATTTTAATATTCTCGGGGTTGATTTTTTTATTGGTGCAATTTTTCTCTTTAACAAATATTATGTACTAAATATATTGCAAATTTGAGATTTTTTTTGTATCTTTGCAGTGTTATTGTGAATAATAATAATTAATTATAAATCAACTGAAAATGAAAAAATTATTCCTTATTGCTATGACTGCTGCTGTATTTGCAAGTTGTGGTAAAAAACAAGAAACCACAAATCTCTACACTCCAGATCCAGAGACTTTTGATTATGTGGTTGACGCTTTTGCTGATATGCAAGTTATGCCTTATCGTGTTACTGGTATCGAGTCTTTGACTCTCAAACACCAAGAGTTGCTCTACTATCTATCTGAAGCAGCACTTTGCGGTCGCGATATTATTTGGGACCAAAATGGTAAAGATCACCTCCAAATCCGTCGCGTATTGGAAGCTGTTTACACTTCTAATGTCGACAAAACTACCGAAGACTTCAAAGCTTTCGAAATCTATTTGAAACGCGCTTGGGTCTCTAACGGTATCCACCACCACTATTCTGGTGCTAAATTCGTTCCTGAATTCTCACAACCTTGGTTCGAAGAAGCTTTCGGTGCTTTGGCTCCTGAAGTTCTTCCTCTCAAAGAGGGCCAATCGGCTGCCGAACTCCTCGCTATGATGAATGGCTACCTCTTCGACCCAACTGTAGCTCCTCTTCACAAAAACCAAGCTGCTGGCGTTGACCTCCTTGCTACTTCTTCTTCTAACTACTATCAAGGCGTGTCTCAAAAAGAGGCTGAAGATTTCTACAACGCAATGAAAGACCCTAACGATGCTGAGCCTATCATGTTCGGTATGAACTCTAAACTCGTGAAAGGCGAAGATGGTGTTATCTACGAAGATACTTACAAAATCGGTGGTCTTTATAGCGACGCTATGGAAAAAATCGTTTACTGGTTGGAAAAAGCTCTTACTGTAACTGAAAAC
>JAZQRP010000029.1:0-1628 GCA_045629685.1 Candidatus Aphodosoma sp.
TCATCCTCAAAAATATGACGCATCATTGAATAGACACTACCACTCAATAATAGATTAATGCGACTACGATCCTTATTCAAGTCCCATACACGTTGAATATCTCCAATAATAGAGCGATCTATATTTTCCAACTCCTGAAACTCATCTATAATCAGTGTAAAAGGCTGAACCAAAGAAATGCGCATCAAGTGCTCTAATAGCGAAGCTACACGCGTGTACTGACCAATAGGGATATTTAATGCCCTTTCAGCCTCTTCTACAAACTGCTGACAAAGAATAGCTTCACTCTTGCGCGACACAAATAGGTACACCGCAGGCTTCTCCTCTATAAATTTTAACAACAATTTTGTCTTACCTATTCGACGACGACCTACCAGCACTGTCATTTGTGAATAATCACGAGATGTTGCCTCTATTTCTTGCAGCAATTGCAATTCCTTTTCTCTATTGTAGAACTTCATAATATTATAGTTTTTATGTAATCGCAACCAACATTACCGTAATGTATGTTACGATTTTGGTGCAAAGGTATAGTTTTTTTTTGATATACACAAATAATTCAACATAAAAGTTGAAAATAAAACCATAACCTTTCAAAAGTAAACCTAAAACAGTATTATTGGCGTATTGTGTGGCTCATCAAGACTTGCCCACAGAAATTAATTCAAGTTTAACCAATTAATACCTGTTTTTGTTATGGCAACACCAACAAACGCCCAACTTGGCAAACTCCTTGCCTCTTATTTTTCTACTAGTAACGATGCGCTTGCTATCCATTTCCGTAAGCATTATTCACCAACCATTTCTCCCACATCACCTCGCAAACCAAAAGCGAAGCGCACTACACCTCGTGTAACCACCGCAACCTTCACCTATCGTTGGCTTACTACTACTCCCCATCGCATCACAAAGCTCTATCAGTATCTTCTCTATGCGCAATGGATTGCGTCTGACACCAATCCCGATGACTTCTTTTCTATCTTCTCTGGGCAAACATCTACTGCGCGTGTCAAATGGATAGAAAAACAATCATATCTATATTACTTCATCCGCCGTGCAGTGGACAAAGAACTAATATATATTCCCAATAAAAGGAAAATATGGCAAGTCACGGAAAGTCATTTCATGGATGGATGTTGCCGACCATTCTACGAGATACGTAAACAGAAGGTTCCAAAAACCGCAATCCCTACCATAGAGAAAATGCTCGAAATATTGCTGCCTTCGACGTAATCTTCGACGATAACAAAAAAATCAAAGAAAAATTATTCCTGCAGGACTACTTTGATTATCAATGTCTTCCGCATGCTTAATATGTCTTTCCAAATGTCAATTTCTTAAATCTTCGACGCAAAAACACTAAAACGTCGAAACTTTTTGCAGCATTATTATAGAAACGCGTCCACAGAAAGGACACCGCAGAATAATATTCATTATCATATTTTTTGTTTTGTCCACCAATGCAGTGTGCTGCATTCATTTGGACAAAAACAAAAGATAGTTCTAGATTTTTATTTATTTTTGTAGCGAACAAAGTGAAGCGTATTTTTGTTACAAAAAAATCATCCTCGAATTGACACTAATTGACGACCCAATTGACCTGAATTGTCTTTACAACAAATTCCCTT
>JAZQRP010000030.1:0-2087 GCA_045629685.1 Candidatus Aphodosoma sp.
CCTTTAAATATTTTTACCTTGCTGGTAATGTATTCCTTGTTCTTAAGAAAAGAACAGTAAACGGGGTTGAAAGTCTGCCTCGTATTGGAGTATTATACGGAACAGCAGGTGCCTGGAAAACATCTGCTGTGCGCATGGGAGACACTCGAGAATAGATATGAGTTAAGCCCTTACAGGTTACACTCGCTTCCTTGTTTGAGTGCCGGCGGAATCCACCTGCTTGGGGCGAAAGACCCCGAATACTTGTATGCAACCTTGCAGCAACCGCCTACTCCAATACGGGCAGCAATTTTTAAGGATACAATAATGAGAGAAGAAGGTCAAGTGTGGCATGGTGAAAATATGGAGAGACCAGAGGGTCAACCTTTATACATAGTGGGAATGGACGCACATTCAAAAGTCGTATCATTGGTCATTTATGATTGGTCTTTGTACTGGCACCCAACAGTCTATAAAAAAATATCAAATATTAGGATTGAGGATCTAGAACATACATATCGTCGTCATGTTCCACTTGATTCTTTGACAATTCTTGAAGTTTCAACAAATTCCGCATTTATTAAGCACACCTTGTGTGCTATAGGCTATCGTGTAGAGGTAGCAAAATCAGATGCAATTAGCGGAATAGAAAGCAAACGAAAAGTCTGTGACATCACAGATGCAGCAAACCTTGCTTTAGCATATATACACGGTTTAATTCAAGAATTCGTTTGGATTCCTGAAGACGAAACTGCTGAATATAGGGAAATTTATTATGCCTATCGCGATTGCTCAAAAGATGTTGTTCGCACAGCAAATAAAATCTGGTCTTTTTGTAATAAAATCGGATTTCGTATACAAATAGTTGGAGGGCACACAAGAGCTGATGAAATACGTAAAAAGCTTGAAGAGCAAAAGATTCAAGGACGTCAACGACTTCGCATAAATATGATAGTTGATGATTATGAAAGATATATGCAACGACGAAAAGAGCTACGTATGCTGATGAAAGAATGTGTTGCTGCAAACGATTCAATGATACGATTGATGCAATTACCAGGTGTTAATTTTATAACTAGCTTTGCACTAGTTGCGATTATTGGAGACATAAATCGTTTTCCTAGCGCTGCAAAACTTTCAGCTTATGGTGGATTCGCTCCTATGATGAATACGAGTGGTGAGGAAGAACGCAGAGCCAGAGAGCGTGGAGGAACAGGTAAACCACTGGATAATTGCGGTAATCGAGAATTAAAGTGGTTGCTTGTAGAGAGTGCTCAAACAATAATGCGAAGTTGCAAAGGTACTGCTCTAGGTCAATTCGGATGGCGCCTTTTCTTTAGAAAGAATGTAATGAATAAAGTTGTATGTGCTGTAGCTAGAAAATTACTCACATATATTTGGCACATTCTTCGTAATGACCCAACGCCAAATAGAGAAGAGGAAGAATTGTTCAAGAGAAAACTAATACGATTTGGCTCTAAACTCGGAAAAGCGAATTTAATTGAACTGGGTTATTCTAATAGAACTGAATTCGCAGAAAAATATACATCTATTATCTATTCACACTTACCACCGAGTCAGATGAATATATCGATAGCGAATAACCTCTCTTAAAGTTCTTATATAAAAAGTGAATATACTCTTTTATATGCTCATTAGCCTGTTGCAATGACCATAAAAAAGACAGAATGGGTTCTATCAAATACAGCCTGTTGCGTATTTTTAGAATTTTCAATTTTCCTTTAAAATAACAATATCAAAATTTAAATTTTACTATAAAAACGCAGAAAACATAGCTGCGATAGAGTTTTTTTGTCTAAAAATAAATTTTACCTCTTTTTTTTGCTTGACGGAATACATACTTATCTATTCACTAATTTCGCGATAGCCAATACACGTAAATCCTGCGAAATCATCTTGGTGCTCCAGCCAGGACGACGCCTGGCCGCTCCGAGATAATTGAATCACGCACACCACGCGCACATAGCACCTAGCCACCACACAAGGCTCAGCACCTAGCGATCATGCCATCCTGCGCAATTCTGTAATCCTGTACCTTTCTTCGCACTCTTAGGATTCACACAAACAATCTACTACTGTTTTACAAT
>JAZQRP010000031.1:0-6551 GCA_045629685.1 Candidatus Aphodosoma sp.
ATCTCATTAACGCTATCCCAATTGCATATCTCTTCGGGTTTTTTTAGCTCTTTTTGAAGTGCTTTAATAGCATCTTTAACCTTTCCATTAACCTTAGCGGCAGTGTCAACCAACTCTTTTATACCAAACATATTACCATGGTCGGTAATAGCAATGGCATTCATTCCAGTGCGCTTGCATTTATCGATAAGGTCACCCACCTTCGACATTCCATCAAGGATAGAATAGTGAGTATGTACGTGTAAGTGTGTGAATTGAATCATAGTAATTTGAAATTTTAAAGTTGAAAATTGAAAGTTAAAAGTGGATTTGTTGTACTTTCAACTAAAATTGGAAATAAATGAAGGCTTGTAGGTCGGCAGTGATGAATTGATAGACGATGAATACTACTGCTACAACAAGTATAGCCATTACGGGTAGAGGCAGTAGTGCGAAGTTGATGCGATACCAGCGTTTCCAACGCATGGGTAACCAATGGATTATCATGCCGATAATGAATAATACGAACACCTTCCAATATCCGAGACAGATGTCAGGCACTACCTCTAAGTTCCAAGCCGAACCCATTTGGTGCACCATGTTTTTGGCTGTGTTCCAAGCATGCTCGTTGGCGAGGTCGGGGTCGAGATTTGAACCCGAACGGAAGAATAATCGTGTGAAACTAATGAAAATAAATGTTTGAAATATCCCCCAAACGTTTGATAGTGAGGAATGAGGAATTAGGAATGAGGAATTAGTTTTTGTTGTATATATATTGTATATCCAGCGTATGAGGGTGCCTATGGCAATAATACCACACCAAACGGCAAGCACATTCCAAATAGGAGCCGGTGTGAAATAAGCCAAACCAACGAGTAGGGCAGCGACCAATGCCACCATCAGCATTTTTATGTTCATTGACCATCCACGCCAAATCTTGTAGATAAGCATACCCACGCCATTTAGTCCACCCCAAATCATAAAGTTGAAACTTGCTCCGTGCCAAAGTCCGCCTAAGAGCATAGTAATCATCATATTGAGGTTGGTGATGATTTTGTTGCGACGTTCAGGTCTAACAATACCCCAAATCACGATACCCAAAGCAATGCCAAGCACTATGACGGCAATGATTATGCTACCTGAGAGCAATATCCCTATGGCTGCGATAGCAACAATCCAAAAGAACGTGCCAAACGTTGCATTGCGATTACCGCCGAGTGGGATGTAGAGATAATCTTGCAACCAGCGCGAGAGCGATATGTGCCAACGTTTCCAAAAGTTGCTCGCATTTGGTGCTTTGTAAGGCGAATTGAAGTTTTGGGGCAAATAGAATCCCATAATCATCGCCACACCGATTGCAATATCGGTATAACCCGAAAAGTCGGCATAAACTTGTAGTGAATAAACAAGCAATGCCATCAAATTTTCGAATCCCGAAAATAGCATCGGATTGTCGAACACACGGTCGATAAAGTTCACTGCCAAGTAGTCGCTAAGAATGATTTTCTTGGCTAAACCATTGAGAATCCAAAATATAGCCACGCCAAACTGACGTCGACTGAGAAAATAAGGTTTGTAGACTTGTGGTATGAACTCTGCTGCACGAACTATCGGACCAGCCACCAACTGTGGGAAAAACGAAACGTAGAAACCATAGTCGAGAATATTTTGCACAGGAGCAATTCGTCGACGATATACGTCCATCGTGTAACTAATGGTTTGGAATGTGTAGAACGAAATGCCCACAGGCAGAATGATTTGGTCAACACTAAAACGATTTGAACCTGTGATTGCATTGCCCATTGCGGCAAAATAGTCATACACCTGAAACGCGGTGCCAAAGAGCGAATTTACGAGATCAACAAAAAAGTATGAGTATTTGAAATAGCTGAGCACCAATAGGTTGATGCAAACGCTAAGTCCCACATATAGTTTGCGATGCAACTCTTTGTCCGACTGATATACGAGTTTGGCAATAAAGAAATCGGATATTGTGGCAAACACCAACAACATGACAAACAAACCGCTTGTTTTGTAGTAGAAAAATAGGCTGACGATAAACAAGAATGTATTGCGTAACAAGCGTTTAGAGTGTATCAATGAGAATATAGCAAAGACAATAGCAAAGAATGCCCAAAAATAGAATTGGGTGAACAGCAGTGGCGAATTTTCGTCAAAAGCAAATGTCTTTGATAAAAAAGATAGTATTAAATCCATCGTATTATTAGATTATAAATTACATATTACAAATACCAAATACAAGTAATTCTCAATTCTCAATTCTCATTACTCCCTTCGGTCGTGATTTTTGCTCCACTTGGCAATTTGAGTAAACTCAATTGCTCTCGCTTATCGCAAAAATTCCTCATTATTTATATAGCCACTCATAAACAATGGCATTATACAACATATCGCCGAGTAGGTTATAGCCAGGCACGAGGAAGTGTACTCGGTCTTTGTTAGCAAGACCAACTTCATTCCATACTGATATAGAGCCAAGTCCACCCATTATTTCGTAGAGGTCCCACACTGCGCCATTGTGTTCTTCGGCAAGTTCGTGCATAGCTTGTTGCACGAGTGCGGTGTTTTTGTTGAGTCCATAACTACGACGCCCTACGCGTACTACACAATCGTTGTTTGTGATGAATATTACTGCGCAATTTGGGTTGGCGGCATATATTTTTTGAAGAAGTTGGTTGTATCGTGCTTTGAATGTTTCTTTGCTGAAGTTGCCTGACGTTATATTTGCATCGTTCACTCCTACTGCCATTATGGCTAGGTCGGGTTTAACGAAGGTCATCTGTTGTTCAAATTTTTCACAACGTAGCCACGAAGGTAATGAAGCCCCATTTACGCCCATAGAGTGGTAGGTGATACCATTGAAATTATTTTCAGGTAATAATCCCATTATCGAAAATTTCCAATTGGTGTTAGTCGCACAATACTCTTCGGTTGGATTTTGGATATTGTCTGATTCTAGACCAATCTCAAGCTGATAAGAGTCGAGAGTTTGAGCACTGTCTTTTTTGTTGTATATTTTTTCTAATTCGAGAGAAAGAGAATCTTGTATTGAGTCTTTTATATTAATAAATTGTGAGTTGTACTTGTTGTAAAGACGGTCGAAATCAGAGATTTTGCCTAATGCAATAGTACCATTTTCAGCAAAGTTGTTTAGGTAAAATACAAAAGTGCTATCTTCATAAACCGAAGGTACTGTGTCGCCATTAACAACAAGTATAGGCATCAAATCTTTGTCGCCAATAGTGGCAAATAGACGTAGTTTGTTGAATTTCCAATTAGAGCCAAATTCTTCTGGATTTAAGTTGAACCCAATTGAACAGTTGAGGTCGTTAGTCGAAATGGTGTAGCCCATCATACCAAGAGTTTCGGTAACTGGTGGACGAGAGTTTTGGCATTTTTTCCAGTCGCCAGAGTAGTGTATTTCAAAATTTTTGGGGTTATTCGTACGAGCTGCCGAGTAGGGGAATATGGCACCACGTTCGCCACTGAATCCAGGTAAAATGTTAGAAAAATTCATGCGCATTCTGTTTGGAAACACACCAGCTTGAATATGCGATCCTCCAATGTGTACGATGTTTATTTCGTTATCGCCCCAAAGTGCAAGTGAATCTAATTTAGCAAAAAAAGTGCTTAGTCTATTCGAATCACCTTTGAGTATTAACTTATTAGCATCGTAGTTTACACAATCGTAATGTGGTAATTGTCGCATCAGTGGTTGAGCCATATTCTCAATGCTTAATGCACAACTCATAATGCACAATATTATTCTAATTTTTTTCATTCTCAATTATTTCTTATGTCGTGATTCTTGCTTTGCTTGGATAATGAGCAAACTCCTTCTGCTCTCGCTTGTCGCAAGAATTCTCAATTCTCAATTCCTCACTCCTCATTCCTCTTTTTATATAGTTCGTAAGCTTTCATAAGTCCTTCCCATAGCATTTCGCTTGCGCGGTTAGAACCTGCGTATGTGAAGTGGATATGGTCTGATCCTGCAAGTGGAGGATTGCTATTTACCCAATTGGTCATAGAGTTTTCACCGCCCATTGCGCCATACAAGTCCCAATAAGCCACATCGTTATTCATACACATTTGGCGTAGCGAATCAATAAGTTTAGGCAAATGAGGATAGGTTTGCATTGTACCATTTATGTTTGTTGACATATCTGATGGACCTATGAAAAGTATTTTTGACTGAGGTGATATAGTGCGTAAATATTTTATTTGACGTGTGAGTTGTTCGCAGTATGAAGCGATGGCTTTATCTGTTTTTGTGTAAGGCACTCTGTTACCTCCGAATTGCATAATTATAAGAGGTACAATATTTTGAGTATAGTATTCGCGTAGGCTTTCGTTGTTGATAGAGGTAAATATTGTACCCGAACAACCACGCATAGCGGCATTGTCAAATTGTACGCCAGTTTTGCCTCCATCGACCAAGAATCCATGAATCAAAGCTTCACCGCTCATAAATATAGATGCACGAGTAGTAGAGTCTGGTAGTTGGAATGTGATAGAGTGGTCTCCTTCATTAGCGGTTAGGGTGATTTTTGTGCCTTTTGCCACGATAGTTGCATTTGTTGGGCGTTTCACCTCATCAAGTAGGATAGTTATTTTATTGAAATATTTAGTGTTATCGCGAGTTTTGTTATAGTTAAGACGATAGAATGAGAATGTGGCTGTATCGGTGAGTAGGGCAGTCTGACCGAGTGGCCCATAGTTGCGATCTTCCATTCGCATATCTTGTGTGCCATACACAAGGTAGCGAGTGAGCGAAGCTGAGCATTTTTGACCGAATGACGAAGTTGGAATTGTCTGTATAGCAGGAACTAATCCTACACCATAACCACCAAATGTATCTTGCATTGCGGTACGCAAATAGTTCGACATACGGTCCTCTTCTATTTGCGAATCGCCATAATGAATTATACGAACCTTACGTTCGCTTGCCTTTTCAAGAGCTTCAAATAAAGGGAAAATCCACTCAATACTGTCGTTAGGGTACGATGGCGAGTATTTATGTGACAAGACTTTACGGCGAGCTTTCATATATGCAGAAGCCTTTTCTTCTTCAATTTGACGTTGAATGGCTTCCGTACCAAAAAACACTTGATCCATGTCAACAAATGCTTTGTCAGTATATTCTACACTTCCTTTCATAACCTCTTGTGGCGAGGGGAATGTCATGTTTACTGAACCAATAACCACACCATCCGTAGGAATTGCATAACCAATCAATCCCATCATAGTGAATACAGCTGTGATAAATAATATAGTTTTGTATGCTTTCATAATTTTAGGTAGTAATTAGTAATGATATAATTTTAAATTCCTCATTCCTAAATTGTGTGTATTTTCAATTTTTGACCCACTCTAATCATGTCAGATTTCAAGTTATTCCATTGTTTCAATTGTCGTACGCTGACTTTATGTCGTTTTGCAATATGTCCAAGTGTATCTCCTGATTTAACGTAATATATTTTCACTGCATTAGCCTTTTTTATTGCAGCAGCACGAGCTTGTTGTTCTGTTTCTTTTTGTTTATTGAGTTCTTCTTGTTCTTGTTTCAATGCCTCAATTTCCGATTCATATATTATTGCAAACCACTCGTCAATATTCTCGTTTTCAGGCACAAAAACCTCATCTATCCAATGTGCATTTGGCAATATTGATAAATTGTGAATATGAAAATTTTCAGAATTATGGAATAATGAATCTATTATAATTTGTTTGCGAATAGGGTGGCTGGTTTTATATTTTTTGTACCCTATATGATTATAAATCGAATCTAATTGATTGAAATTAATAAATTCACAACTATCACAAATATGATTTTTAGGTAAATTACTACATAATTTGTCAATATCCTCATTTGTTGTATTTTGTAAATCAATATTATATAGTTTTGCAACCTCAATCATCAAAGCTGCACCATTTAGGTATGCCAACATAGCAACTTTTTCATTATCATAATGTATCATCAAATCCTTAAGATAACGAGCAGCCACTTCCGACGACAATCTTAGGTCATACCGTTGGTCAATTTCATTGTTCACAATCAATCCATATCTACGAGCCACAGGTGTAGTCAACCCCCAAATGCCAGCCGAATATCCATCGTTGTAATTTATATCTAAGTCTGTTGAAACGTATTTCGGTATCATTGCCATCGACTTCGTCAGACCATACTCCGTAAACAACGAATCCCAAGGTAACTTTATGTTACACTGAACGTTAAATAACGTCGTAAATAATAATATTGTAGTAAATAAATTTTTCATATCAAGTAAGGACATAATTTTGCAAAGTTACTAAAAATAATCTGTATCGCCCTGACTTTTTTGTTAAAAAAACTAACAAATTTTACACATAACAAATAAGGAAATACATCTCGTTATTCTACTTTTTTTCAGATGTAGTTTTTACTATTATTGCTATAGTTTTTATGGCTTTTATAGTTGCTATCTAATTCTATAATTGCTATCTATATTTTATGAGGAGCGCATACTCCTTCTTTTAACTAAATTGACGAAGAACCTACATTTATCTATACT
>JAZQRP010000032.1:0-7450 GCA_045629685.1 Candidatus Aphodosoma sp.
TATATTTATAGTATGTTTTAGATAGGGATGTGTATTTTTGTAGTATAAAAAGTGAGAATAGATGTTGTTATTTCAACTTTTTTTTGTAACTTTGCACGCTAAATTGTGAAAACACTATTTAATAGATAAAATAATAACAAAAATATAAATAATTATGTCAAACAAAAACATTCAACAAGAACCAGATGAGTTGCAAAATGTAGAACAAGCACTCTCTAAAACAGAACAATTCATTGAAAATAACCGTAAACAATTAGTAATTGGTTTAGCAGTTGTTGTAGTCGTTGCTGCTGCTATTGTATTGTTTTTTAATGGTTATGTAGCACCTAAAAACGTGGAAGCTGCAGATAAAATGGCTGCTGCTGTTCGTTATTTCGAACGTGATTCATTCGCTCTTGCGCTTAATGGCGATGGAATGAACGAAGGTTTTATCGAAATTATGGATAATTATGGCGTTACAGAACAATCAAATCTCGCTGCTTTCTATGCTGGTGTTTGTGAATACAAACTTGGTAACTATGATGAGGCTATTAATTATTTGAATAAATTTGATGCATCATCTGTGAATATGGAACCAGCTGCTATCACTTTGGTTGGCGACTGCTACGTAGCTAAAGGCGATGCAAAATCAGCGGTTAAATATTTTGAAAAAGCGGGTGCTATTGAAAATAAGCTTATAGCTCCTCGTGCTCTTAATAAAGCAGGTATTGCATACGAATCTTTGGGTGAATGGGCTAAAGCAGAGAAATGCTACCAAACTATCAAAGATGTATATTTTGATTCACAACTTGCAATGGAGATGGATAAACGCATCGAACGTTGCCAAGCAAATCAATAATAAAGGAATAAGGAGCAAGGAGCAGGGAGCAAGTCCTCTGTCTTGATTCTTATACGATGATAAAAAAGAGGGATGGCTTTTCGAGTCACCCCTCTTTTCAATTAACAATTAAGAATTAAAATTCTCAACTCTCAATTTTCAACTTTCAAATTATGGCTACAAAATATCACAATCTTTCAGAATATGATGCTAATACTTTGCCTACAGCAGAGGAGTTGGCAGGTAAAAAATTTGCAATTGTGGTTGCAGATTGGAACGATAATGTAACTCATGCTCTCTGCGATGGTGCAGTAGAAACATTTATTTCGAACGGAATTTTGGAAGAAAATGTCGAAATTTTCCACGTTCCTGGAACTTTTGAGCTCACTTTTGCTGCTTCGAAGCTCCAAAAAACGGGAAAATATGCCTCAATTATCGTAATTGGATGCGTAATTCAGGGGGATACACCACATTTTGATTACGTTTGTCAAGGTGTAACTCAAGGTATCACTCAAGTGAATTTGGCGGCTGATTGTCCTGTGATTTTCAGTGTGTTAACTACTCTTACTATGCAACAAGCAACCGACCGTGCAGGGGGCTGTTTAGGCAATAAAGGAGTAGAAGGTGCAGTTACTGCGTTAAAAATGGTAAAAATATTTGGTGGAATCAAATAATTTTCGTAACTTTGCACTCGCAATTCGGGGATGACCTGGTTGTGGTAATGGGCAGTTACCAGAGTGGCCAAATGGGGCTGACTGTAACTCAGCTGTCTTTCGACTTCGGTGGTTCGAATCCATCACTGCCCACGAACGGAAGTTCAAATAAATTTTGCGGAAGTAGCTCAGTTGATAGAGCATTAGCCTTCCAAGCTGAGGGTCGCGGGTTTGAGCCCCGTCTTCCGCTCTTGAAAAATCAGATAGTTATGAAAATGGCTGTCTGATTTTTTTTTTTGGTGGAAACTATAGAAGAGATAGTGATTATAGGGATTATAATTGTTATAGTTTGCTGGTTTTTGATATTTTTGTTAGATTTTTTTTACAAAAAGCATTTCATAGTTGTAAATAGGATTTTTTTTTATTATCTTTGCAAATCGAATTGTTATATCTAAGTGATTTTGTTAATTTATTTATTTTTAGAATAATATAGATATTTTATGCGTAAATATTTACTTTTATTTTTATTGTTTGTTTCTGCTTTGTCGTTGTATGCAGAAATAAAATCGAATGGTCGTGTTAAACAAGAGGTCAAAAGTGTTGTTACATACGATTTGAGTAATGAATTAAATGAGCGATTGTTTGCTGCTTCTGTAAATGCTTCTTTTGCAGATGGGAATGAAGTTGCAGGAGAGATAGAGAGTGAATACTCAGTTGGTTATGGTGGCGGATTGATGGAAGAATCATTCGAGGAAGAAGAAATCTTTGGGGATGCAGAGCTATTAGAAGGAGAGTCTTCTAGTAGTTATTTGTTGGATTTAGAGAAATTTAAAATAAAAACGTTGCTTTTGGGGAAAATAGGTTATTCTAATGCTCCTCAATTGAGTTATGGTGTTATGGCAGGGCAGATGTATAATGGAATAGGTTGGTATTTTAATTTTCGTTCTAATTATGTTTTTTTGCGAACAACAGATTTGGTATGTTCAGAAACGGGAAAAATTAATGGAGAAATGCCTTTTTATACAGGTAGAGAGGAGAAAACACTATTTATTGTTACAGGAGGTGTGTTAGTGAATTTTTTGCGCAAATCAGAGACAGACAAACTAAATGCTTTTGGTATGTATGTAGGTGGAGGATATGGAAAACGCGAGTTGCAGTTGGAGATGGCAGGAGGTAGATGGGTAAAATATCCTTTTTCTTCAGCTACGGGTGTTAGTGTAAACTTAGGTATTTTTGGTAGTTTTTCAGGTATAACATTGTCGGCAGGGTTGAATACAATCAATTTTAAATATTTTGAT
Organism: Candidatus Aphodosoma sp.; assembly: GCA_045629685.1. Taxonomy (GTDB): domain Bacteria; phylum Bacteroidota; class Bacteroidia; order Bacteroidales; family Paludibacteraceae; genus Aphodosoma. The sequence continues at coordinate 2,769 of JAZQRP010000032.1, forward strand.
TTTGAGGCAGGTGTTGGTTTTTTACTTTAATTAAGGAGATAGCTTTATGAAAAAAATATACTTATTGTTATTGCTTTTGGCTACGATATTTGTAGCATGTAAAAAAGATAAAGATATAGAATTTACAACATTTACGATTGAAAAAGAGACGTTTGTTCCTACATATAATTCGGTAGAGTTGAGTTGCGAATTGAAGTGTGTGGCAACAATCAATGAGTTTTATGTGCAGTATGACACACATTCTGATTTTTCGACATGTAAAGAGAAGCAATTAGTGACAAACGAGCAAGGTGTGATTTATTCTGGAAAAATTGATGGTTTGGAAGCTAATACTAGATACTATGTTCGTTATGTAGCAGAGAATCGTTATTCTTCTGTTACGTCAGAAAAGATAAGTCAATTTCAGACATGGTCAGTTTCTGTTCCTGAGGTAGAAATTGAGAAGATAGAGCAGGTATTAGATACACTTGCAACCATACGTATAGCCTTGAAATTTGATGGAGGTAAAGAAGTTACGGCTATTGGAGCATGTTGGGCTATAGAATCTGAGCCTACGCTTTATAATTACGATGGTCGTGTAGATGCAGAAGATGGTCAAGTGGTTTTAGACTTAAAAGGTTTGCAACCTAATACGTCCTATTATGTATGTGCGTATGCAGTGAATGCGGTAGGCGTAGGTTATAGTGAGTCAGAACAATTTGTAACTTTGAGTGTTAGTGATAATCCGAGTGATTTTCAATATGAAAGTGTAGATCTTGGTTTGTCGGTGAAATGGGCGACATTTAACGTAGGGGCAACTAAGCCAGAGGAGTATGGAGATTATTTTGCATGGGGAGAGGTAGAACCAAAAGATGATTATAGCTGGAATACTTATATATATTATGATGGTTCTAATTTGATTAAGTATACAAGTAATGATAGTAAAATCGTCTTAGACCCAGAAGATGATGCGGCAACAATGAATTGGGGAGGAACATGGCGGATGCCAACTAAAGCAGAGCAAGACGAATTGAGTACTAAATGCACATGGGATCGGACTACACAAAATGGTGTAGATGGATATAAAGTAACAGGACCAAATGGTAATTCAATCTTTTTGCCCGCTGCTGGGTACATGTTCGGAGGCACGCTCAACGGTGCTGGGTCGAACGGCTACTACTGGTCTGGTTCGCTCGGCACCGACGATCCGAGCAGAGCCTACTACCTGTACTTCTATTTGGGCAACGTCCGGTGGGGCAGCAGCGCCGATCGCCTCGACGGACAATCTGTTCGTCCAGTGCAGGATTTGAATGAGGTAGAAAAAACATATACTATTTCGGTTTCAGTTAACAATAGTTATTATGGTTCGGTAAGTGGAGGTGGTGATTATGAAGAGGGTACTCAAGTTACGCTTACGGCTAAGGCTAATTTGGGTTATAAATTCGTAGAATGGAGCGATGGAAATAGAGATAATCCACGAGTAATCATTGTTGAGGGAGATGCTACTTATGAAGCTCGATTCGAGAAGTTTGACCCAGAATATGTAGATTTAGGTTTGCCATCAGGCATTCTTTGGGCAACATGTAACGTTGGAGCAGATTCGCCAGAGGGTTATGGAGATTATTTTGCATGGGGTGAAGTAGAACCAAAAACGACTTATAATTGGGATACATATATTTATTATGATGGATCGAATGTGACTAAATATACAAATAGTGATGGTAAAACAGTCTTAGATCCAGAAGATGATGCAGCAACAGTTTATTGGGGCAGTGGTTGGCGTACGCCAACCTTGGCAGAGCAAAATGAATTGCGCAGTAATTGTACATGGATATGGACGATGAAAAATGGAGTATATGGTTATGATGTAGTAGGTACTAATGGTAATTCTATATTCTTGCCCGCAACAGGTTATATGTCAGAAGCAGTGCTTAGCTCAGCAAATTCGCATGGCTATTATTGGTCGAGTTCGCTATATGGCAATAATGTCAACTTTGTTTATTATTTGACTTTCCGTTCGGGGTATGTAGATTGGAATTATGATAGTCGCAAATATGGTAGAACTATTCGTCCGGTTTGGGGTGAGGGTATCACACATACGCCTAATAGATATACCATTTCAGTTTCAGTCAATAGCAGTTTTTATGGCTATGTAAGTGGTGGCGGTGATTATGAAGAAGGCACTCAAGTTACGCTTACAGCAACTGCATATTCAGGTTATAAATTTGTAGAATGGAGCGATGGAAATAGAGATAATCCACGAGTAATCACAGTCGAGGGAGATGCAACTTATGAAGCTCGATTCGAGGAATTTGCTCCAGAATATGTAGATTTAGGTTTGCCATCAGGTTTGAAATGGGCAACATGTAATGTTGGAGCCGATTCGCCAGAGGGTTATGGAGATTATTTTGCGTGGGGAGAGGTAGAATCGAAATCAGGTTCTTATGAGTGGGATACTTATATGTTTACGTATGTTTTTACAAAATATAATGCAAGTGATAATAAAACAATTCTTGACCCAGAAGATGATGCAGCTTCGGTGAATTGGGGAGGGAATTGGCGTATGCCAACAAAAGAAGAGTTTGACGAGTTGATAGATAAATGTGACTGGGTGTCGACAACACAAAATGGTGTTGTAGGCAAAAAGATAACAGGGCCAAATGGTAATTCTATATTCTTGCCTATAGCAGGTTATAGGTGGTATGAACAGAACGATCTTATTGGGTCGTGTGGTACATATTGGTCTAGTACGCTTTCAGTAGTTTGGTCGAGTGGGCTTAACGCAAATTATTATGGTCATGCTTATTGTGTAGCATTCTATTATTACAGTGAGGATGTTGAAATGTTGTCAGAAAATTATTATCGTTATTCAGGGCTTCCTGTTCGAGCGGTATGGGGAGAAAGAAGTGCTTCAACTCCGAAAGAATATACTATTTCAGTTTCAGCCAACAATAGTTCTTATGGTTATGTTAGTGGAGGAGGGGTTTATGAAGAGGGAACAGAAGTGACGCTTACGGCAACTGCATATTCAGGCTACAAATTCGTAGAGTGGAGCGATGGAGAGACCAATAATTCGCGCATTATCACAGTAACGCAAGATGAGAGTTATACCGCATATTTTGAACAAGTGTATTTAAATGAGGGGCATGAATATGTAGATCTTGGTTTGCCATCTGGTTTGAAATGGGCAACATGCAATGTAGGTGCAACAATACCAGAAGAGTATGGTGACTATTTCGCATGGGGAGAAGTTCAGTCGAAAACGACTTATAGTTGGCGTACATATCAACATTGTGTAGATAATTATGATAACCTTACGAAATATTGTACAGATCGTGATTATGCAATGGGAGGTTATACTGATGATAAAACCGTATTAGACCCAGAAGACGATGCGGCAACAATGAATTGGGGAGGAACATGGCGCATGCCAACTACAGCAGAGCAACAAGAACTTATCGATAATTGCAAATGGAATTGGACTACACAAAATGGTGTGAATGGTTATAAAGTTGTAGGTCCAAATGGTAATTCAATCTTTTTGTCCGCTGCGGGTTACATTAACGAAGGTACGCTCGACAATGCTGGGTCGTACGGCTACTACTGGTCTAGTTCGCTCAACACCGACGGTCCGAACGGCGCCTACTTCGTGTACGTCGATTCGGACTACGTGCGCTGTCTCTACATCGGTCGCTACTACGGACTATCTGTCCGCCCAGTCTGCCAGTAGAATTTATCCTTTTGTGAAATAATGTTTATGAGTTAGGGGGGATAGCTACTATGGGAACTATAGGGACTTATGGTGGGGTAAGGTAGTTATATAATTATTTTCTTGTGAATATTTTTGGATTTTTGAAAAATATTTATTATCTTTGTAGCCTAATATTAACTTAAAAAATGATATAATTATGAGAAAGAATTTACTATTTGTGGTTTGCTTAGTATTATCGAATTTGATGATATCAGCGCAAACAATAGAGCCGTTGATGGACGGTGTTGCATTTTCTATGACTTCATCAAATGGAGTTTATTTGGCTGGTAATATGGTTGATGCAGCAGGTTATTATAATACTTCGACAAAGAAAATTGTAGCTTTAGAGGGAGAAGTATTAGATGATGGAGGATGTTTTGTTTGGGACTTAAATAATAAAGGTCAGTTGGCTGTTGACTGGAAAAGCCAAGCTGCAATATGGTCGGAGGCAGATAAATTTGTAGTTTTACCTCACCCCGATGGTTTGTCGAAAGCAGAAAAAGCATATTCTGCAGCTCGTTGTATATCAGAAGATGGTAAATATATAGTTGTTTCGTTTGCATCTCCAGCTAAGAGTATTTGGCTTTATACATTAGGGGAAGATGGAGAATATACTATGGATAAATTGGCTTTACCGGAAGTTGCTCCTATTTATAATCAAACCGCTCAATTTGTTGCGCCATGTGCAATAACAGAGGATGGTAATCGTATTCTTGCTCGTTTTGTTGTTGAAACAGCAGAGTTTGAGTTGCCTTTTGTATGGGAACGCACACCAGGAGGCGATTGGATGATTCGTTGGATTGCTTTGGACTTTATTGTTGAAGGTGGAGAAACTGCAGCAGAATTTTATGGTACAGAAGTTGATTTTGATGGAGACCCACTTATGGAGCCAGAGGCATTTGAAGCTGCTCAAAACGAGTGGTTGCAAAAACGTGAAGAGTATTATGCAATA
>JAZQRP010000033.1:0-3239 GCA_045629685.1 Candidatus Aphodosoma sp.
TTATGGTACAGAAGTTGATTTTGATGGAGACCCACTTATGGAGCCAGAGGCATTTGAAGCTGCTCAAAACGAGTGGTTGCAAAAACGTGAAGAGTATTATGCAATAATTGATGCGGTTTCATCGGGTTATTTCTATGCAGGTGAAAAAGGTGACTTGTCAGACTTGGCAATGAGCGAAAATGGAAAATATGCAAAAATGAATATTTCGTATCGAGATGAGAATGATTGGATAAGTAATTATCCATGCGTCATTGATTTAGAAACAGAACAAGTATATGTTTTCACTTGTCTTTCTGATGCAGCATGTCTATCTGTTACAAATGATGGCATAATTTCAATGGCAACTCCAAAAGTTGAGTATTTCCAATATTCATATATTTCTTCAATCGAAGATCCAACAAACGCTCAAACTCTTACAGAATGGACAAACGAAAAAAGCAGTGGAAAAATCAACTTGGCTGATTACATGACATACGAAACATACGAGGGTTCAAAAGTTGCAGAAGGAAGAACCTACCTATTTGCAGATGGCTCTGGTTTTATGACTAATCAATATAATGGTTTTGGCTATAATTCTCGTTATGAAACTTATGTTGTGAACTTTTCAATAGTAGGAGAATATGTTTTGAATGTGTCAACTAACTATCCAGATTTTTCTGATGTCGAAATCCAAGATAGTATTGGTCGTGATGACAATCAGGCTACAATCTATGCATATACTAAGTATATTGATTTGAGATTTGTTCGTTGGAGCGATGGTAGCATCGAAAATCCTCGTACTATTACTATAACAAGCGATACTACTTTGGTCGCAGAATTTGAATTGTGCTATTCTATTCAAGTTTTCTCATCAGACGAAAGCAAAGGTACTGTCACAGGTGGTGGACAATTTAGCGAAGGCGACACTACAACTATTACTGCTACACCTGCCGAAGGTTATATGTTCGACTATTTTGATATATATTATTATGATTATAACTATGGTGAATGGTATTCAACAACATCTATCGAGAATCCTATACATTTTGATTATATCAATCAACATTATCAATTTATGGCTCATTTCAAACAAATTCCAGTCTTAATTGATGGGTTGTATTATGATTTAACTGACGTACCTGAAGGTATAACTGTTCGTTTCTATAATTGGGATTGGAGTCAAGTCAATATTTGGGCTTGGAACGAAAATAGTAATTTATTTGAAGAGTGGCCTGGCGTACCGATGAATAATGAAGGCAATGGTTGGTGGAGCTATACTTTCGACCCAAGTATCGAGAATATCAATATTCTATTCAATGATGGTGGCTATGGCTATCAAACTGCTGATATCGTAGGTGTAACCGAAAATATTTGTTATGAATATGCTGGAGATAGAGAAATCCCTTATTCTAGTTATTGCCTCCCTAATGAGCCTACGGCAACTGTTACTTATGCTTACGAAGGTGAATATTCTGGCGCAATTGTTGTTCCTGACCAAGTTATTTATAACAATAAAACTTATAAAGTAACCTATATTGAAGAGCAAGTATTTGCTGGTCACCCAATTAATTCATTGACTATTACCAATAATATTACTAATAATGAGTTAAGTTTATATGGATGTTCTGACTTGAAACAACTCAAAGCTCATGCCGATTTTATTGATAATATTTATGGTTTGAATGATAATCTCGAAGAACTTTATGTTACTGGTGGCTATATAGAATGGCTTGATAAAGAAGATTTTGTTTCATTAAAATTATTAGATTTGTCGGCTACAGCAAATAGTGAAATATTAAAAGGAATGTTTACAGAAACATCAGATGCTTATGATGGATATTATGGTTTTAAAAATCTTCGAAATCTTATTCTTCCTAATGGGTTGACAAGAATTCATGATCGTCAATTTGAAGGTTTATGGTTGTTAGAAGAAATTGTTATTCCAGAAGGTGTTATAGAAATTCCTGATGGAGCATTCTATGATTGTCATGCTTTGAGCAAAGTCACTTTAAGTAAAAATCTCACATCTATTGGCAATTATGCATTCTATAGCTGTCATGCTCTTGAGAATATTGTAATCCCAGAGGGTGTAACCGAAATTGGTAATGCTGCATTCTATGGTTGCTCTTATCTCGAAAATATTGACTTACCTTCTACTCTTAATGAAATCGGCAACAATGCATTCGCTCTTTGTTCTAAAGTTAAAACTATCAAAGCTAAAGCTCATACTCCTCCTGCATTGTGGGCTAAAACATTCTATGATGTTGATCGCAATATTCCTGTTTACGTGGCAGAAGTGGCATACGATGATTATGTTAATGACCAATATTGGGGAGAATTCTTCAATGTTGTCCCTACTCCTGAATATAATGAAGAACCTACAGATGTTGAAAATGCTACTGAAACATCATTAGTAATTTATTCTCAAGGAGGTGTGCTTTATATTGAGGGAGTAGAAACTGATTACCATGTACTTGATGCATCTGGTCGCTTGATTTACACTGGTCGTGATACTCAATTGCAATTGCCTTGTGGTGTATACGTAATTGCGGTTGATGGCGAGGTGCAAAAGATTGTACTTTAATTTTCTTCCATTCACCTTAAGACAAGAGGGTGAATATAGAGTATAAATAAAACAGGCACAACTCACATACGAGTTGTGCCTATTTTTTCTTCTCTCCCTTCCCAATGGTATAAACAACTTGTGCCATAGAAAATAACCTTTCAGTATTTGCACCCTATATTTTGACCACGATGCCCAATTTTACTATTTTTTGCCTATTGTGTATATGAATATTTTTTTATAAATTTGTAGATTGTAGTTATTGTGGGGTAATGTTTGGTTATTTATCTGATATTCAATGAAAAGTTTATATAATATAGCAATTTGGTTTTATGCTTTGGCGGTTCGCATTGTTGCTTTTTTCAACCCGAAGGTGAGATTGATGTGGCAAGGCGAGAGGGATGCGTATGCAAAGATAGAGAGTGGATTGCGAGAAGGGGATAGAGTTGTGTGGGTGCATGCAGCTTCGTTGGGGGAGTTTGAACAAGGGCGTCCGTTGATTGAAAAGTTGAAAAGAGAGAATCCAGAGTATAAAATATTGCTGACTTTCTTTTCGCCATCGGGCTATGAGGTAAGAAAAAATTATGCTGGTGCTGATGTGATTGCCTATTTGCCTTTGGATACACCGCGTAATGCGAGAAGATTTGTGGAATTGGTGAAACCTGAAAAGGTGGTGTTTGTGAAGTATGAATTTTGG
>JAZQRP010000034.1:0-1898 GCA_045629685.1 Candidatus Aphodosoma sp.
AGTGGCCGACAAAGTGTATGTGGGCAAGAATATATTGCACGTGGGCGTGTGGGTGAAGAACGACAAGCGCACGATTTATAATGCAGTTTATCGTAACGGAAAAGATAAGGGCTACTATATTAAACGCTTTGCAGTGAGCGCAGTGACACGTGATAAAGAGTATGATTTGACACAGGGCGTGGCAGGATCGAAAGTGGTGTATTTCTCGGCTAACCCAAATGGAGAGGCAGAGATAATCAAGGTGCAATTGAAGCCAACGACACGCAGAATAAAGAATTTGACATTCGAGAAAGACTTCTCGGAGATAGCAATCAAAGGGCGTGATGCGATGGGTAATATACTCACGAAATTTGATGTGGCGAAGATAGTGTTGAAACAAAAAGGAGGTTCGACATTGGGTGGCACGGATATCTATTTCGACCGCGATGTGTTGCGCCTAAATGTAGATAAACGAGGCGAATATATTGGCAATTTCGATGGTGACGATCAAATATTAGTAGTGACAAAATCGGGCGATTTCTATACAACAAGTTTCGACTTGAATAATCACTACGACGATGATTTGATGTTGATAGAGAAATTTGATGTAGCGAAAGTGTGGACAGCAGTGTTGTATGACGACGAGCAAAAGTATCACTATATCAAGCGATTCGCATTCGAAGTGGTGAAAAATCGCACATCGTATTTGATAGTAGGAGGCAATTCGCGAGTAGATTTGTTGACCGATACAGTATATCCACGATTGAAGGTGACATTTGGCGGTGGCGATTCGTTCCGTGAGGCGATAGAGATAGATGCAGAAGAGTTTATCGGAGTGAAGGGCTATAAAGCAAAAGGTAAGCGATTGAGTAATTATGTGGTAGCTGAAGTAGAAGAATTGGAACCATTGCGTCAGCCAGAGCAGATTGCGGATGGAGGAGAGCAAAGTGAGGAGGATGTGTTGGCAGGAATAGAGATAGTATCTACACAACCCGAAGACCCAGAGCAGATAACAGATGATGGGCAGATGAGTTTGTTTTAGTAGAGAGTAAAGAGGACGGATATTTTTCTTTGAAAATAGTTGTATATATAAAATTTTTATGTAACTTTGCAAAATGTTGTATAGCAATTATTGTGACTATAGTGTTTTGTAGTTTATAGTAACTATTTTGCTAATATTGAATGTATAAAACAATCATTAATTATTAAATTTAAATATCATGGGAGCAATTAAATCATTCGAAGATTTGAAAGCGTATTTGACTTCAGGTAATGGAGTTACACGTAAAAAAATGGCAGTAGCTAATGCTGTAGATATGCACTCGCTTGAGGCAGCAATGCAAGCAGTGAAAGAGGGCATAGTAGAAGCTTATCTTGTAGGTGATGGCAAAATTATCAACGAACGTTTGGAATATTATTTTGCAACTGCAGATAAAACATACGTTCACGTTGTAGATGTAGCTGATCCACAAGCAGCATGTGAAGAAGCAGTGCGCATGGTGAAAGAAAACGAATGTGATATCTTGATGAAAGGTATGGTAAACACAGACGTTATTCTTCGTGTAGTGTTGAATAAAGAACGTGGTATATTGCCAAAAGGTCGTGTGTTGACATACAATTCAATTCTTAATATTCCTGGTTATCATAAACTTGCGTTCTTTACAGACCCAGCAGTTATCCCTGCTCCAAACAAAGAACAACGTATTGAGATGATCAAATATGCGCTTGAAACAGCACGTAAATTTGGTGTAGAACAACCAAAAGTAGCACTCTTGCATGCAACAGAAAAACCAAATCCAAAAATTGCGTTCATGCAAGACTATTTGGATATCATCGAACTTTGGAAACAAGGCGAATTTGGCGATTGTATTATCGATGGTCCAATGGATGTATTCATTGCAATGGATAAAGAACGTGGT
>JAZQRP010000035.1:0-22484 GCA_045629685.1 Candidatus Aphodosoma sp.
GGATATCAACGAAAAATGGAGCACTGGCGTGTTGGCTCACTACAAAAATGAGAGTATGGAACACGACACAAATGGCGACGGATTTATGGATCTACCTAAAGGTCAACAAGCCAATTTGTTGAATCGTTGGTATATGAAAGATGGCAACTACACAGGTCAGTACCTCGTACGTGGCTTGTACGACGAGCGCAATGGCGGTCAGACTATGCAATACATTGCCGACAACAATATTGCCGACCCATATAAAATTGGCATTCGCACGTGGCGTATGGATGCGTTTATGAAACAGGGCCATGTGTTCGATGAGGCTAAAGGCACAAGCATCGGTATCATCGCAAGTGGTTCGTACCACAATCAACACAACATATATGGTCATCGCGTGTATGATGGCGTGCAAGGCAACTTCTATTTGAATGCTATGTTCCAAACTTATTTCGATGAGACCGACAAGCACAAAATCACTGCAGGTTTGAGCCTCAATTATGACAACTATAATGAGGTGATGACATCGGATAAAGATGAATTCTCAATGCTCAACGCTCAACTCTCAACTCTTGATATGACTCGCGATGAGTGGACTCCAGGCGTGTTTGCTGAATATTCGTTGAAAGTTGACGAAAAATTGTCGCTCTTGGCTGGTGTGCGTGGCGACTATAGCACTCAGTATGGATTCTTTGTAACACCACGTTTCAACGTGCGCTACTCGCCATGGGAATGGTGGAACTTGCGCGGTTCTGTCGGTATGGGCTACCGCTCGCCTAACTTGTTGAGCGACCACGCTTCGGTGTTGCCATCGTCACGACAAATCATTATCGAAAACGATGTATTGAACCAAGAGCGAGCCGTGAATGCAGGCGCAAGCACTACGTTCTATATCCCTATCGCTGGTCGCGAATTGCAAATTACGGCAGATTACTACTACACTCATTTCTTGGAGTGTATGGTTGTAGATATGGACTCTGACCCATACTCTGTTATCTTCTCTAACCTCACAGCTGAGGGCGTTGAAGGTGGCAAAAAACCTCGCTCGTATGCTGGCAACTTCCAAGTGGAAGCATCGATGGAGGTATTGAAAGGTTGGACTATGACACTCGCCTACCGTATGTCTGACGTGAAGAGCACTATCAACGGCGAATTGCGCGAAAAACCTCTCACCAATCGCTTCAAAGCTCTCATCACTACATCATATATGACTCCACTCAAACACTGGCAATTCGACGTTACAGCTCAATTCAACGGTGGTGGTCGCATGCCAGACAATTTCTATAAAGACGTAGAATCACTCCGTCCATCATGGACTCTCGATCGCGACAATGGTAGATACGATTTCCCATGGCATGCACAGTTGATGGCTCAAGTGACTCGCTACTTCCGCACATGGAGCATCTATGTAGGCGGCGAAAATATCACTAACTTCACACAAGATACACCTATCATTGGCGCTGGCAACCCATACGATCAAAACTTCGATGCATCAATGGCATGGGGCCCTATCCATGGTTGGAAGGTTTATGCAGGCTTCCGTTGGGCATTGAATAGAAAGGAGAAATAATTAAACCAAACTTAACTAAGTTGGTCTAATCATACAAACAGATAAATTTAATAATAACTAACGGACACGGCATGCCGTGTCCCTACAAACTCTAAAATATGAAAAAAGTATTTCTTACACTTGCTCTTGCAGCAGGTATCTCGGTAGCCGTAATGGCTGAAAAACAAACAGTGCGCCTTTATGTTCCTGAAATGGAATGTGACAACTGTAAAGGTAAAGTAGAAAATGTATTGGCTTACGAAAAGGGTGTGAAAAAACTAGATTTTGACGTTGCTCACCGTACTGTAACAATCGTTTATGAAGATAAACGCACAAACGTAGAAAAACTTCAAGCTGCTTTGATGAAATATATTAAATACGAATCAAAAGAGTTGAAAGAGGGTGAACACGCAGAATGCAATCACGACCATCATCACCATGGTCATGACCACGGACACGATCACGGTCACAAACACTAAAAAATGACAATAAAAAAATCGGGCAATCCAAATTTAGATTGCCCGATTTTTTTGTCTTTATAAGACTTTATTTAACAATAATCTTACCTTGATAAATATTACCATTACCTGCAATTAATCGAACAATATACAATCCTCTATTTTCAATAGAGAGTTGAGAGTTGATAGTTGAATAATCAGAAGAATAAATACAAGAACCTAATGTTGTATAGACTTCAACATACATTCCGTGTAATTCCTCAATAGTAAAATTACCCTCAATATTTATCATTTCCCCAACTTGCACAGGATTAGGATACAATACTAAATCAGACAACTTAACATTATCAATATTGACAGCCTCACCAACCTCAAGAGTAAGAAGCACAACACTAGAACAACTATCATGTTCAACTAAGAATTCATCCTTATAGGTACCAACGCCAGTATTTTCATCATAAACTTTAGAAGCAAAAGTATAAGGTAATTCATTTGTTGTGATTTTTTGTTCTACATAAATAGTATCATCAGCTAATTCCATTAAATTAAGCACAATTGTACTATCGCATCCACCAAGCGAAGTTAATGGTAATGTATAAGTACCTGGATTAGGAATGCCATTAAATCCATTTCCACTATAAACTTCACCAGTACAAATAAATTCATTTATGATTCTACGAAAATCATCTGCCACATTAACAGTAAGAGTAACTACAGAATCACAACCTTCTAAAGTCTTAAAAGTCTCGGTATAAACACCAGCTTGAGTTATCTCCTGTTCTCCAAATTGATAAGATTTACCACTACAAATATCTACAGTATCCGAGATAATTGGAGCATCTTTAACTTTAAGTAATAAAGTAACAATAGAGTCACATCCTGTTATAGAAGAAAGCAATGTATCTACATACATACCAGTACGATTATACTCTGCTCCATTCCAAGAATAGCTACCTCCAAAACAGATTGTATCTGCAAGAATAACTTCAGAAATAGGATTAACAGTAATATTTACAACAACAACAGAATCACAACCAGAGACAGAAGATAGTTTTTGTTTATAAATACCAGGACGAGTCAACGATGTGAAATTATTTTGAGCATAAACATCACCCATACAAATTGCAGCATCAAAAGTTTCTACGACTAAAGGTTTTACATTTAAAGTGATATTATAAACAGTATCCTTATGAGTTAAAACCTCAGAATACTTGTGATATACATAATTATTTTTTCCTATCTGCAATTCAGTAGATAATTTCACAAAATCGTCATAATAATAATCTTCAGATTCACAAAGAATAGACTCTAAATTATGGCTTACAATGGCATTTATACGAACATCGCGTAAATGCAATTCAGAAGCAATAGGAGACTGACATTCAGAATAGAAAGCCACACGAATCACTTTACCTGCATATTTAGTCAAATCAAGAGAATAAGTTGCACCATCAACAGGAATAGCATTATAATCATAATCACCCTTTCCGTCATTAGTCCAAGTAAATTTATTTTGTTCCTCCCAACTACGACCATTATTATCCGAAATTACCACGTAGAACTTATCATTATCATTCTTTATTGTTGAATCTGGTTTGTGAATACCATCATCATCAGTAAGAGCTAAATTAAAGGTCATAACGACATTGCCTTTAGGTAATTCAACAGAAGGCGAGAAAATCCAACAATAAGGATTTGTGTTACGAGTTTCTTTAATAGTCACATAAGTAGCAAGATGTCCATCCTTAATAGTCCAACCAAGAGGCGAAGTGGCTTCGGTAACCATAGCACTTCCAGCTTTACTAAAGATATCAGCAGCCGAAGTACCACAAGCACGTTGCCAATGACGAGGAGTATAAGAATTAGAATTGAAAGTTTCTAATAATTCAGTTGAATACAAAGTAGAATAAGCCGTAATACAATTAGTTATTGAAGACCAATCAGATTGTTGAGTTGGGCCACAAATCTGTTTAACCCTCATATAATACTCTTGTCCAGGCAAAAGATTTTTAATATCTACAGGGAAGCCCGAAATAGTATCAGTACGCCAAATTTCGCTACAATCTTCTTTTGTTGAGATTTGTACTTCAAACATATCCCCACCATTGGTAGTTGCATTAAGACGAGCAGTAGTAGCCGTAGCATCTTCAATCATTGGAGAAGAAGGAGTCATACAATCAGAAATATAATCAACGACAACATCATCAATATACATTTGATTATTTTCTTTTCCATCATACATTTCGTTTTTGAATGCTATAAACTTACCTTTTGCACCTTTTAAAAGTACAGTATGTTTACGCCAATAATTAGTTCCTTCTGCATCATCATAAACAAAAGAACCAGATGCCATTTCATGATTTTCAGTTGTATATGGGTAAGAAACGACTTGCAAAGGTTCAAAAGTTGTTGGATCATTTGGATTAGACATTGTACCCACAGTAACTTTACGCGCGAATACAGCATTCAAACCAATAGAATTGATATTATCAGTACCCTTTACAGAACCAAAAGGACGTATCCAGAAAGAGACTTGCAACTCTTCAAAATTACCATCGATCAAAGGTAACGCCATATAACCTCCTATCATCTCTTCTGAGCTAGAATAAAGTTTAAGAGCATAATCGCCAGTACGAGCTACTTGATAAATACCACTCATATAAGAGTGTGGATATGAAACCGTATTATCTTTAATGTATGGAAAATCTTCAGAATTAGAATGGCCATTAACAAAACAATCAGGGATACGATATGAAGTATTTGCTTCTCCATCATTGTAATTTGGCAAATAATAACCTTCATCTAATTCAAAAGAAAATACGGTGCCGAGCGGTTTAGGATCGCAAGGTGTTGAGAAACGATATACCTCAGACCAATAGCTCAAATCATCATTTCCATCACAATTAGATTGAACATAGATATAATAATCAGTACTTGAAGTAAGACCTGTAATCGTAGCTTCCGACTTATTAACAGTACCGCGATAAGATATATATTTTTCTTCTATATCGTTAGGATTTCCCTCTTTAAGCATCGCTACCACATTATACGACTTAGGAGTAACACCAACAGAAGTCCAAGCGACTGTTAAATATGTAGAATTAATATCTGTTATCTCAAACTTATAAGGATAACTACAAGAAGATTTTTCGACTAATATGTTATCCAACATAGCAGAAGAACCCGATACGACATTATCATTTTGCCAATAAACGACCAAACGATAAAAACCAGCCATTTCAGGAGTTACCAAGAAAGTTCGAGAATATGTGTTCCAATAAGGTGCATTATTAAATACCTTACCATCACGATTCAAATCAATCCAATCTTTTGGATAAGATTGTTTAGCAGCAGTAAGTCCAACTTTTGTGCCATCAAAATTATATATTTCAGAACTACCTTCCTGGAATGTTGACAAAGCAGGAACTAAAAGAACTCTCATATAATCAGAAACATCACCTTGAGATTTCCAATCGAAAGAAACGGTATAGACGCCTTCTGTCAAATCAAATGTACGATAAGCCCAGGTTTTAGTTGGAGTATTAACATAAATAGCAGATTCACCATTATTAGAAGATATATAAAGAGAATCTTGAGCATACCAACAGTTCGTTGAGAGTTGAGAGTTAAGAGCTGAAAATTTCCAAAGCTTATTCTCATCACCATTATCGAATTTATTTTCGTATGGAAATTTAGAAATAGGAACTTCAAATGTTGTATAACGTTCACAAAGTGACCACTCTGAAATCTCACTATCTGAACAATAAGCACGGACATAGAAATCATATTCTGTATTTGGTTGTAAACCATTAATAGTAACTAACGTGTCAGTTACGACAACAGATGAACCTGATTTGTCGACATCAAAACCAGTAACACCATATTTCACTTCATACTTGCTAGCACCCTTGTGCGAGAATTGGAATTTAGCATATACATCACCTAGAGCAGTCAAACGGAAATTTGTAGGGCGTTGACAATTAGGAATTAATTCGATCAATACGTCGTCAACATAACATCCGCCATAAGTACCACTTTGATCTGTCACTTTTGCACGATTCAAAGAATGCGCTACCATTAAAGCCACATGTTTTGCAGAACCATTGTAATTAGACAAAGAGACAATACATTGTTGATACATTGATGTACCTTGAGTAAAAATAGTATCCAAAGGTTGAAAAGTAGATACAACTTTATCTTTTGTCGATATATCCGAAACAACACCAACAACAATAGCACGTTGTGATTTGATATTTGAAACATCTGGTCTGAAATTAAAGGATATTTGACACTTATTCAAATTATCTACATTAATTTCAGGAGAAACCATATAACTCAACTTCGATGCTGCATCAGAATAGAGATATACGACTTTATCATTGCCACGATCAGAATCAATATAAGGATAACGATATTGCTCAGCTAGATCTTTATCAGAATAATAAGTTGTCCAATCTAAAGGATTATTATATTCACCTACATAATTATTTTGAGTAAAAGAATCATAATAAGGTAATTCTGCAGTTTGAATAGATGGTGTTTTAAACCACATTGCAGGCGACCAATCACTGTAACCATTATCGCACGCAGAACGAACCATAACAAAACAATCGCTATTTGCAGTTAATCCTGATATTTCAAATTTACCATCCATTGAAACTTCAGAAATAGGAGCATTTTCTAATTTATCTTTAGAATATTCACCAACAATATATTTAAGTTCATAAGGAGCTGTTCCTTTATACAACTGCAAAGATATTTTGTTAGTTTCACACTCATCTTTCAACAATTTAATTTTTGGTGCTACGCAATCAGGTATTGTATCAAACACGACATCATCAACAAATACAGTGTTATGCATATTAGAATATGACATGAACATCACATAACGTCCATAATTGTCATCGTAATCACCAACATACTCATCAAACCGTACCTCATATTCCAAATCCTTATTAGGATAAATTTTTAGAGTCTCAATATTTGTTTGGGTTGCCAAAACAGTAGGATCGGTAACTATTGCCACAGTTAACTCACCTGCATACTGCGATGTATAATACCCAGCTAAAGAAGCTCTAAATTTAACCCTCAATTTAGAAATATCATTAATATTTATTTCAGGAGTAATAGCATAGGCACCATTATACAATGGGGTTGAAGCTAACTTCAAAGAAGCAGGAACAGAATAGGCATATTCATCAGAACAATATGGGAGATAAGCTAATTTAGCAGTATCATTCAAATTATCAACAATATAACAATCTGGTATTTTACCCTCACCTATACCATAATTATCAAAAGATTCGACACCTAGTTCATAAGTAGTTTTTGGAGAACAATCTGGCTCAGGTTTTTCAGGCTCACTTGGATCATCAGGCTCAGGCTCATCACCACCAGGTACAGCATAATCAATTAATACATTATCAATATAATTCATATTAGATTGAGCTGCAGTTTTTATTGCAATATATTGCTTTTCACCTGTATAAGCAGTAAATTTCACTACGTTTTTATTCCATTCAGATGATGGAGAAATTTCTTTAACAGCCTCAAATGTAGATATATCCAAAGGATTACCCATTACCCCAACCTCTATAACTTGCACATCAGAATCGGCTCTCATATCAAAAGAGATTTGAAGAGAAGATAATTTTTCTACATTCATTAGAGGAAATGCAATATAACTATTATCACCTAACAATAGTGATTTTTCACCAGTAGTAGCAGTAGCCGTTGATAAACTTGGATAATAAAATAAATCGCTAGGCTCAGCCCCTTGTACCTCCGATTGAACAGTAAACAAACAAGGCACAGTAAATTCTTTCAACAAAGGATTAGCCAACCATTCAGATTCATCAAAATTCATTGCATAAGGCACCTTTTCAGATTTAGGGCATTCTGTTACAAAAGAAAGAGGTAAAGTCCAAACTCCCAACTTGCCATTACAATTAGATTGTATATAATAATAATATTTCTTCTCACCTGTTTTTAAGCCATTAATGGTAATTGAAGATTTATCTGTCGTTTGTTTCACAAAATAATCAGCTTGAGTTAAAGCATCTAACTCATCGGCAGAATATTCAATTTCAGACAACAAAACATTCCAAGAAGAAGCACCATTATCAGACCAAGAAATAGTTACTGCATCATCATAGGTTTCAGCTTGAATATTTTCGGGTTCACCACAACCATCACCTTGATAGAAACGAACATCATCAATCCAAACACGTACAGCAGAACCACAATAATCATAGGCTGCTTTAATGGCAAAAAAGCGTCCATCTACATCATAATCACCCAAATCATACTTATAACTAGAATAATCATTAAGAGAAGTATTATTTAGAATAATTGTATCTATAGGATTAAAAGAATCGACATTATTTGCATCAGAGACAAGTCCAATAGCAAAAGCTGCGGTTTCACGCAAATGTCGAGTAACATAAAAACTAACGCTCAAGTCTTTAGGATTCTCTAATTCTGGGAAAATAACCATTTGATAAGTTCCAGCTTTCAAAGCTTGCATAGACAACTCCCATGGAGTGCGTGCTTTTGGAGGTTCAGTCCAATATTGTTGTGTCGTTTCAGGAAAAGCAGAGCCATTAGATAACGCTAATAGGCCAAGACACATTTTATTAGTAGAATGTCCAGGGTTGTAATAAGACAAAACATCAAAAGTATTAATATCAAAAGATATGGTAGTTGGCACAGTATCTAAAACTTCAGGCATTAGTACCTCTACTCCATTACTCCAAGCACCAGTATCTGTATCGTTATATGCACGACCATATACGAAATAATTTACCCAAGGATTCAAATTTTCAATACGACAAGGATAAGAATCAAACTCAGCACGAGCAACAACTTTCTTGGAATCAATAGCATCAGTATTTAAAGAGGCATTGGCAACAATTACTTCATATTTTAGATTAGAGTCAATATTAGGAAATTGAGAAAAATCGAAAAAAGCCTCAAGTGCATCTGCTTCAGGTAAAGCGACAGAAATATTAGACTTAGGAATAGCAGGAATATAATCAATTTTTAAATCATCTATAACAAAAGCATTTTTTCCGTCTTTGAAATTAGACATAAAAGTTATATACTTACCAGTATCTTGATAATTCTCAAAAGAGACAAATATCTCTTCAAATTCTAACACAGAAGTTAACACAATCGTATCCACAGCAACAAAAGTGTTTATATCTTCAGGGTCAGTCATAACACCGACAAGTAATTTAGAAAAATCAGCAATAGGCACTAAACCATCAGTAGCATAATTGATAGTCCAAAAAGAAGCTTGCAAATGTTTAATACTATCGACAAATATTTCAGGAACGCAAGCATAAGAATATGCACTTTTAGATATAGCTGTTTCTGTATTAAAAGCACCGTGAAAAAACAAAGCAGTAGTTGAATCTGGAGAATATTTTAATCGTTCACTCTTCATCATATAAGTATTGACAAAAGGAGTTTTTGCTCCACGTTTAGAAGAGAAACAGAACCAATTTGGAACAGAAGATGTTGTATTTTCAATATAATCCATATCAAAAGTTTCATAATATGGCAACATCAACATATCTGATGTTCTAAATATAGAAGGATCACTCCAATCGCTACTTTCACCAACACATTCAGACTGAACATAAAAATAATATTCTGTTGCGGGCACAAGTCCAACTACATCAATAGCATATTCTGCTCCATCAACTTCATATTGTTTTATATAATCCGCATTCTCATTATCATTATATAATTCTTCTTTACTTAATATTCTATCTGCAATCTTAACATGATACTTTAACGCATCAAATGACCCCGCCCATTCCAAATGAGCAGAAACACCAGTTATTTTATTAACAGCAAGATTAAAAGGTTGAGTACAATTAGGTATTGAACGAATTTCTACGTCATCAATTACAATACCCCTACCTAAATTATCTTTACCTTCAAATGCAATTTGATATGTATTCGTGATTGCAGCTAAACGAATTGTATCGCGTTGCCAATCTGAAGAATAAGAAGTATATTTTTTCAAAGTAACCCAATTACTTTTAGGGGTACGTCTATACAACACTTTTAATGTATCAAAATCGCCAGCCCACTTATCTTGAGCATAAGAAAAACACAAAATAGGTTGAAATAATTTGGACAAGTCTAATTCTGGCAAGATTAATCGTGTTACATTGCCTGTTGTTTGATTTGTATTATTTCGGAAAGCAATACGTTTTTCACCACTTACTGCTCCCATAGGATTTATTAAAGTTCCAGACTCCAATATCCAATCATAATCTCCAATTACATGTTCTTGCATCCAAGAAGAAGGGATTCCGTTCTCGAAATCTTCAAATAAAATTACATTTTTATCTTGTGCAAAAAGATTCAATGACAAGAAAAATATCGCTATAGAAGCCAATAGTTTAAAAATTGATGGTTTCATATATTATCTATTTTAAGTTGACTACAATTTTAGTTATAAAAGTTTCTGTTTGCGTAACAATTTGTAACAAATAGACACCAGACTCTGAAGGAGCAATGACATTAGAACAAATAGAATCAATAGTATAAGAAGCAACTAATTGACCAGATATAGAAAAAATATTCACACTACCACACTCTAAGTTTTCAATCAAAATAGGAGCATTTTCCTTTAAAAGGGTATAAAGCACAACTGGTTTATCCGAATAGACATCATCGATTGCAGTTTCTACCCCAGGATAAATACAACAAGAACGCATAACTACACCATCATCACTTCTCTTAACTTCCACATAATAACAATCTCCAGGTGTAAATACATCTCCATCAGCAAGATACAAATAAGAACTTGTTTCTCCTTCTATAATTTCTTCATTCAAATACCATTTAAACTCACCATCTACAAAAGAATAACCACCATTACTTTCTGCTGACTGTATAGTAATCAAGTTATCAAACTTAGGTTGCAACAACGATGAATTATAATATACATCAAACTCTACTGCTAAAGAAACATCACCACATAATGAAATTGTATCATGCACTAATATAGTTGCCGCATAATGATTTGGGCGACAAGAATCAGGCAATATTATATAAAAAGTAGAGTCTTCTAAATTGACATTAAGCACATCAACAAAACCATTAGATTTTGCAAAATCATCAAACAAAATAGAATAAGAAATAGGAGAGCGGGAATCTTCTGTCAATTCGAAATCTACTGGTAATAAAGAATCACCAGAACATACAGATCTATAAATATCTTCTACGGATATACCTATAGGATTTGCTTTTTCAAGATGCAGAACAACTATACTATCACACTTCAAATCATCGTTAGTATAAAGTTTAACTTCATATACACCTGTAGAATCAAAAGAAGAATTACCAATAATATATGGCTCATTGCCACAAATAGTATCATACACAATAACATCTTCCAAAGGTTGTCTTACAAAAACATTTAATGTAACAATACTATCACATCCCCACTGATTAGGCAAAGTATCAATCCAAGTACCAGATGTCATAATATATTTACCACCAAATATTATAAAATCGCCAAAACACATTTCATGATTTTGAGTAATGGAATGTCCATGAATTTCAGGAACATCTATTTCAATCTCCTTAATATCAATACATTGTTCATCAGATAGATATGCCGATAATGTAACTTTTAGGTCACCACCTTCACGAGGCATAAGATATTTTGGATTTAACAAATCTGTTGTTGTCACATTACCATTAAATTCAAAATTCCACAAATAGTGTTCACATTTTTTACCCTCAATTATAGAATCAACACCATTTACATTAGTAACGACATAACTTTTATTATTAAATTTTAAAATATTCTCACAACCAGCAGGTTCCCAAACATATTCAAAATCAGCTTTAGGATTATGAGGAATTACAGCTGAAGATAATGTAAAAGAACAATCATCATTATCCAAATAATTAACATCACAATAGTAAGTAGTAGTATCACCAGCAGAAACCACAATACTCTGATTTGTAGTTGAAACAAAATCTTCATTAGTCTTATTATACCACAAATATCTAAATCCAGAAGGAGCTTCTAATTTAATATTTTCACAGCCATCACTTTTAATTGTAGCATCGATACAATCAAGGGTAAAATAGGCATAACCACCATGAGCACCAGGGGTACAATCTTGCGTTGTCAATTGAATTTTTATTCTTTGTCCTTTGCATTCACGAAGGTCTATACCAATCGTAGTCCAATCTTTCCATACGAAATTACCAGTTTTTTCCCATTTAATATTAGGATTTTGAGGAGAGAAGAAAGCTTCACCACAAGTTGCATTTTTGCTAATAGGAGTACCATCTTCTTTCAATATTTCAAGTCCAAAATAAGGGTCAAAATACTCACCATGTCCAGGATTTTCGAGAACAACTGCATATTTCATTAAAAGTACGAGATCATCAACCACATCAAAAGTATAAGTAATACGTTCAGCTTGCGCACCACTATTCCAGTTACCAATACGAACAGAGGCTAATTCGCCTTCAGGAATAGTACTCAATCTATTACCAGTACGAGGGTCAGACTCTCCTTGAATCCAACATGTAGTGTGACGACTATAAATACTATTACTACCATAATCGATAGGAGGGACAATTGCAAAAGAATATTCAGTTGTATCCTCCATTGGGTACATTATAGCAGCTCCAGCTTCACAAGTAACAACCTCTTTATTACCGAGAGAAACAAAATCAAAGCAGTGATTTTCAGGGCACCAAACAACAACAGTATTTAAATAAACATAAGCACTTGTATCCGAGCCAGCAATAGCTCTAACCCTAATATCATAAGCGCCCTCATCTACATCTACCCATGTAAACGAAGGCATATCAACTTCACCATCTATATCAAGTTGTTTATTCCAATATTTAGATCCTACTGGTTTATAACCACATTCATATTCAGGAGCAACCCCCTCCCAGCTAACAGATAAAACGCCACAATCTGCCGTAGCTTGCAAATTTTCGGGTTTAGGACACATAGCTGAGTTTATCTGAATATTATCAATACAAGCACCCATAGGACTTGCTAAAGTCGAATCTTGGTTCGCATTAACCCAAACGAAAGCTAATTGAATTTTTCGACCTTCGACAACACTTAATTTAAAAGAAGCATTACTCCAAACTGATTCTCCAAACAATGCCGTAAAAATACCGCCTTTAGTTTCTATAGGCTGAATAAAACGAGCAAAGGCATGAGGGAAGTAACCTATTGTATCATTCGAGACTAACCCCTCATCATTAATCAAATAATTTTCAGGTAAAGCACACACATACAATTCAGAAACCTCGAATTCTCCCCAAGTTTTCCAATCAAAAGAGACGTCATAATTTCCAGTAGGCAATTCTATAGTTCGAGAAGCAACAACAACATTAGGCAATACGCCATAGTTAGATGTTCGTCCACTATCGCATGAAATATAAAGAGATTGATAACCTTCATTATGTTCCATATTACCAATCATCCATTTATCATTACAAAACTCACCTCTCTCTCCGACATTCAATATCCAATTAGCTTCTTCTGGATCTTCAGCCTCAAAACCATACTGATAAGGAACTTTCAAAGTTTGAGAATGCAAAACGCAAAAAACGAGATGCACAATCAATAATAATAGTGTTTTTCTATAAGACATAATATTAAAATTGAAAATTAGGATTAAGAACTAAAATAAAATATTCGGAATTAAAATACTATTCGCTCAACAAAATGAGTACCATCAGCAAAAATAAACTCTAATAGATATACACCTACATGTTCACCTATATTCAAAATATTTTCGCCTTCATTAACAAAATACTCACCAACAATGATACCTGTAGTTGACCATACTCTAACTTTTGCAGAATCAGAAGCTTTAACTCTAAGTTCAGAGGATACATTAGAAGTAAAAACAACGATTAAATCTTCCTTTATATCTGCAAACTTAGTAGGTTTAATAGCACAAACCATCTCTTTCACTCCATCCTCACGAGTAAGTAGAACAGAATATTCTGCTTCAAAATCCAAATCTTCATATAGAATAGAAGATGTTGCACCATCAATAGGCTCATTATTTTTGTACCATTGATAAGCAACAAATTCATAACCTCCATTATAAATATCATTACGAACAGCGAGCACATCATTCCAACGCTGAGCAATAACGCTATCAGGATAATAAACGTCAAGTAATACATTAATCTCATCTCCACCACAAGCCAACTCACCAAAAGAAAGAGTTGCTTTATATCTATTAGGTTCTATACCCTTCAACATAGGCACAACCATTGCACCATCTGTAGGTTTCACATCTTCAACCGAAGCCTCTTTCATTACCTCATCGGCAAACGTCACTGTAAATTCCACCAATTTACCTGAAGCTTCAACATACGGAATAACAATATTGTCATCAGTAGCACAGACAGATATGACACTATCGATATTAAGCACTAATGACTCATTTACAAAAACATCAACTACTACAGAATCACAATTACAATTAGGTCGTTTACTCTTAATAGAATATTTTCCAGACTCATTAACTTGAACGCCATCAACAAAATATACATCAGTACTACAAATAGTATCATAAACAACAGTATCTTTCAACACCTCTAAGAACAAATGAGATATACTATCACATCCATATTTAGTAGGGACTGTATCAGTGTACTCTCCAGTAGTCCAATATGTCTCTTTCCTAAATGTATAAGGAAGATCATTAGGGCAAATAGTTACATACGTTGAATCACGCATATCGGTAACATTTGGGAGTGTTATTTTAAACTCCTTAATGCTATCACATTTACCATTCATTGATGCTTTGAGCTTAACAGTATATGTACCACCAATAGCAGAGTAATAATGCGAAGGGTTGGCATTTGAAGAAGTTGAACCATCACCAAAATCCCACAAAACATCACAAGATAAGCCAGAATTTTCATAGTTACCTTCTGCATTTTTCACAGCAATATAACTTTTATCTGAAAAATTCACCTTATTCTCACAATTTTCGATTACCGCTTCATAAGCATAATCGGCAACTGGCTGACGTTTCATACCTTGAGTTTCCAAAGTATAATAACATTCAGCTTGTGTAGGTTGAATTACATCAAGACAATAAACTTCTGTGTCGCTTGTTGAGATTACATATTCACGTTCTTCAGACAAGGTGTTATTCTTATCTGATTTTTTATACCAACGATAATTAAAGCCTTCAGGTCCTCTTAAAGTATCATCTTCCACTTCACCACAAGCCGAACTTTCTAATTCACCGCTAGCACAATTAAGTGTAAAATAAGCATAACAATAGTGTCCTTGTTCAGCACAGTCGTATGTTGTCAAACGAACGATAATATCTTCGCCATCATGTTCACGAAGATTTATTGATACAGTTGTCCAATCTTTCCACAATACAACACCATTGCCCATATCGTTCCAATCAGAAGTATTAGAACCAGCAGTAAACTTAGCCTCACCACATCCTTTAGGGTCAATCATAGAACCATCGGATTTCAAAATTTCTAATTCAAATTTAGGTTGCCATACTTCTTTATGTTTTGGGTCTTGCAATACAACAGCATATTTCAAAATTAATACAGCAGATGATTTTGCATCTACTTTATATCTATATTCAACACGTTCAGCTTCACCACCAGTATTCCAGTTTCCTAAACGAACAGAAGCGACTTCACCTTCAGGGACAGTTCTCAATCCACCACCCGTATTAGCATCACGTTCATCTAGATCATAATGCAACGTATGACGACTGTCTATACTCATATACCCTTTATCGATACAACCTGCAATAAAAGAGCTATTAGGATCAAAAGCTGGATTCATACCAGTAAAGCAATTTTCAGGTTTTAAACCCATATAGTCAATACAACGCATAGCTGCATAATATACAAATTGAGAAGTTGAAACCCAAGTACCATTAATACCTTCGCAACGTGAACGTACATAATAGGTACACATACCTTCTTCCATACCCTCAATTATCAATGATGTATCACGCACATTATCATAGGTTTTCCATTTATTCATACGCTCATTATAACAACGTACGTCATAAGCTTCTGATTCGCCACTCCAAGAGAAAACGACATTATAATCCTTTACATCAACTTTCAAGTTATAAGGTTTGTAACAATAACCAACAGGCATAATCAAAATATTATCGACACATGCAGCAGGGGGACGTACACCTCTTAATCCATTACGCCAAACAAACACTATTTTATGAGGAGTACCATCAGACTCTATTGTATCCACGACAGTATTCCAAGTAGATTGTGACAACTTTGTTAAGATAGTGTCTTTACAATAGAAATCCAAAGCATAATTTTCAATAAAGCTAGGCAACGCTTCATTATTGTTCAAAGAATTTGTTTTCACAGAGGCAGGTACCCAACATACATACAGACCATCAATATCACTAATAGAATCTTGCCAACCTGCAGCTTGCCAATCGAAAGAAAATTCGTATCTACCTGAATCAAGTAACACTTCTCGATACGCAACAACAGATAAAGAATAAGTCACGTCATAATTATTAGAAGACCCATCATTTGAAACAAAAAGGCCATAATCTCCTCCATTCGAACCAGATTTACCGAAATACCACTTATTGGCACATTGAGAGCCTTGATTACCGACGTTCACTTGCCAATTAGTGTGTTCTGCGGGGTCTTCAAAGTCACATTGATAAACTATATTTCCAGTTTGAGCAAAACTACACACTGCAAATACACAAGATAGGGTCAATAAAAATCTACGAAGCATAACTATAGAAAATTATAAAATAAATACGAAATAAATACGAAATTAAATATTATTCTACGCCTTTGTCTTTACGAGATTTAGTCCATGGTTTAGTAACATTATTACGCAAGCAATTACAAGGTTTTCGATGAGGCATTTCAAACATAATACCAAATTTAAAACCAATAAACCAAGAAGAAAGAGTAGATGGTTTATTAAAATTGACAAATTTTCCTTCACTATTCAAAGCATTAAAAGTAGGTTTAGATATACCAAGAGGTATGGTAGAATAGAAAGAATTAACACTTTTAAAAAAATTCTCCAAATCCTCAGGTCTAAAACCTTCAAGATCTTCATAATCAAAAAGCTGTTCTGCTGAATTTTGGTTATTATACGCAGATAAGAGACCTAATTCACCAACTAAAGCAAATTTAAATCTCATTCGGATATCTTTAGAAATATCTAAATCTAAGCCTTGCCAACCTATTTCGAGCATAGGATTCACTTGCGGAAGATACACAAAGTTTGAATCAACCGATTTAACATCATTTAAATCCAAATTTCTTTTGAACCCATCCATATCTAAGATACCTTCGTACATTAAATTACAATTAGCAAAACCAAAATTACCATCAATTCGGTTATACAAACTAAAGCCTAATTTAGCACCTGCACCAAAATAGAATCCAGACTCATGCTTATAACCTAACAGTATAGGGAGAGTTGCATAGACATTTGCTTGTCGTTCTTTCCATTTGATCACAGTATATTCGATAGTAGCCTCTTTAACACCGGTTTCAATGTTTCCGTCCATAACTTTCTCGATACGATAAATACTATCTGCGTGATGCAAACCTCCAGATAGGATTTGACCCTCTAGACCAATACTGAGCCAAAAGCCACGCGCTGTATGATATTCATAACCAAACCCAAACGAACCACCTAAAAAAGGTATTAAATGCAAAGAGTCTGGATGCAAAACAACAGGACGCGCATGATCTTCAAAATTAGGATTTTCTACTAATATTCCACGATAGCTTGGCATCATAGTATATCCAGAAGCACCACCTGATAATGAAATTGTAAAGTAATGAGAATTCTGAGAGTCTAGATTAGGATCTCCTTTTTGAGCAAACAAAATAGACGCAGAAAATAATAGAGAGATTACAAGAAAAAACTTAGATAAAAAGATGTTTTTCATAACGATTATTATTATTATTTTATTTTCATAAAACGAAGTATATACAACAAACCAAATATACTCAATAGTTTGCAAAGTTAAAAAAAAAAAATCATACAGCCAACGTTTTATAAAAAAAAATCAAAAAAATGAAAAAATATTGCATAATTCAAAAATAATACATAACTTTGCAATTATAAAACAACTTGATTTCATTTAACAATTAAAAAAAAACTACCTATGAAAACAACTACCCTATTAAAAACATTACTACTCTGCATTACATTAAGTTTTACAACATTAATGTACGCACAAGATGAGCCTACCATTCCAGAAGTAACAACAATGGAAGAGGTTATTTCAGCTTTGGGTGATAACGACCAAACTGTTGGTGTAAGAGTACACTTCAAAAATCTAGAACCAATTTTTGTTGTAAAATCGTTATACACAGACATCTATATGCCAGATGGAACAACACTTTTGAAAATCCAAACAGCTTGCCCTAAAAAATTTGATGCCATTGGTAGATATTATTACAACAATGATAAAGAATCTGGCACTATCGGATTTAAATTTGAGATTGAAGAGGTTACTGCTACTTATACATTTCATAATCTCTACTATTTAGCAGAAAGCAAAGCGCAAAATGCTGTTGAAATAGTAAATCCAGTTGTAGTTACTGCAGTTAATAATAACAACGTGTTTGTTCAATATCAAGATTTTAACAAAACTAACCATGGAGATTTGCTCGTAATTGAAGGAGAACACTCTTTGCAAGTTGGCGACCAAATAACAGGTTTTACTGCAACACTTAATTCAGCAAGAAGAGATTCTACATTTACAGAAACTGATACAATTGTAACAATGGTTCGTAACACATACTTCAATGTGAATGCTTCTACTTTTGGTTCTGTAGAAAAAAATAAAGTAATCAAATATAGAGCAACAACAACACTTAATAACCTTATAGATGACGATGAAAATGCTGAAGCTATAGATAAAGATAAAAATGTTGAGGCTTCTGCTGTACAACTTCCAGTAGGTGGTACTATCGTAAAAGAAGGTGAAAAATATTTGTATAAAGTAAATGAAGAATCTGTTGAAGTGAAATCTAACACTGTAAATCTTGACGAATATTTGGATAATCGTATTTCTGAAATGGTAAGAGGCGTTGTTGACTACTACCACACAGCTGAAAACACATTCAATGTAATTATTACAGAAATCAAAGCTCTTGATACAAACTATGCAACTATTGCGGAATGGATTGACGCAGCACAATCTGGTATTACAACAGGTACGCTTAAAAATCCTATAAACATAACTCTCTGCGTTGAACAATCAAAAAACACTATAGTTTTTGCAGAAGATAATAGTGCCGCTATATGCCTATTATTCCCTCCAGTAGAAAAAATTCCATCAAAAACTGAAGCAGGAAAAGATACTACAATAGTAAAACCATTTCCTTACAAAGCAGGTGATATCATTTCTGGCATCAAAGGTAGCATTGTTTGTTTTGATGAAAACAATAATATTGTAGCTCCAAACATCGAATTTACATTTGACGATACTACATCTATCAGCAAAATCAACACTGGTGTTGTTGAACCTCTTAATGTAACAATTGCAGAACTCAATGCTGATGAAGATGCAATTAAAGAAGGTGTTATCTCTAAATTTGCTAACCGTCTTGTGAGAATTAATGGTGTAATAAACGGAACTAAATGGGTAGGGACTAATCCAAAAATATTTCCTTTGATTCAAGGAGAAGACACTCTTACATATAGCACCAATACTTTAAATGCTTTCCCTTTAAATACAATGACGAAAAAAGATAATACATCACAAATGACTATTATCGGAGTGATTGATTATAAGATTATCAACTCGGCTAATTTGTATTCTATCTACCCTCGTTCAGTTGAAGATGTACATTTGGTTGCTCCTGAATTTGTTCCTGCAGCAGGCATGTATGAAAAAGAGGTTGAAGTTGCTATCACAATGCTTGGAGAACAAGGTGTAGATTATACAGCTGTATATTACACAACTGACCCTGAATTTAACCCAGAAGATGATCCTGAAATGCTTGCTGGAGAAGAATATACAGAACCTCTACAACTTACAGAGACAACAACAATCCATGCAATGGCTACTTATCTTGATGATGAATCAAAATCAAGTCCTATAGTAAAAGCTATTTATACTATTGTTGATGAATTGCCAACAGAGACAGATAAAGTGGTATTAGTTGCAACTGTATATACTAATAATGGTTCTATTATAGTAAATACTGAAGTAGGCAATAATATTGAAGTTTATACTGTTAATGGTCAAAATATCTACAATGCTATGGCAACAAGTAATGTTACAACTATTGATGCTAATGGCAATAATGTAGTTATTGTTCGCGTAAATGGTAAATCGATTAAAGTGGCTGTAAAATAAGTTATAGAATATTCGATACGAAATAAGGTACTCCAAAATTGGAGTACCTTATTTTTTTGTTTAATCTACAAGAGTTGATATTTTGCAGTTTGCTTTATAGTATATTTATAGTATGTTTATCCTATATTTATGGTATGTTGTAGATAAGGAGATATAATATATAGGCTTGCTATAAGAAATTATTTTGCATAACCGCCAAGAGGACCTTTAACTGGATTGTACATCTCTTCGATCATTGCTGCATAGTTTTGGAGTATGACTGCACGACGAAGTTTGAGTGTAGATGTCAACTCGCCTGATTCGATTGTAAATCCACGTTTAATCATACGGAATTTCTTGATTTTTTCGTATGGAGCCATATCTTTTTGGAGAGTGGCAATGCGCTCTTCCATCATTTTGCAGATTTGTGGATGCTCCATCAATTCATCGACAAGTTCGTATGTGATGTTGTTTTGAGCTGCATAACCTTTGATTGCCTCAATGTTAGGGGCTATGATTGCGGTAACGAAGTTGCGATTGTTACCAATAACAGCTACTTGCTCGATGAATACGTCGCCACCGAGGATTGTTTCGATTTGTTGAGGGGCAATGTATTTACCGTTAGAAGTTTTGAAAAGGTCTTTAAGACGGTCAGTCATGTAGAGGTGTTTGCCATCGACAAGTTTGCCGGCATCGCCTGTGCGGAACCAGCCATCGATGAATGAGTTGGCATTGATTTCTGGTTTTTTATAATATCCGGAACAAACAGTTTTGCCTTTAACTAGGATTTCACCATCTTCGCCGATTTTCACTTGAACATCAGGCATAAGTGTACCCATTGAACCAATCACGTAATTGTGGTATGGATAACAACAAACAGTAGCTGTAGTTTCGGTAAGTCCATAGCCATACATAATTGGTAATCCAAGACTTACGAAGAATTTAGCGAGTTTGTCGTCGAGAGCAGCACCAGCCACAGGGAATAAGCGACCACGGTCGAGACCTACGACTTTTTTGAGAGTAGAGAAGATAAGTCGGTCGGCAATCTTATAACGAATAGAGAGGCCAAGAGGAGCTCGTTTTTGGTCTTTACGATAGCCTATATTGTACTCTTCGCCCACGGCTAAAGCCCAAGCAACCAAGGCTTTTTTGAAAGGCGAGAAAGTGTCGATTTTGAGTTGCACTCCGGCGGCGATTTTTTCCCAGAAACGAGGCACAGCACAAAGCATAGTTGGGCGAACCTCTTTGAGAGTGTTTTGAATGTCGCTAGGGCGTTGGTTGAGATATACTTTTACGTCTTCCCATAGGCAGAAATAGGTCCAAGCGCGCTCGAATATGTGGGTGAGCGGAAGAAATGCCATAGAGGTGTCGCTACGCTTGATGTGCACGAGGCGTTGGTCGTGGATGCGCATAGCTTCGAGCAGACACGAGTGAGGAAGCATAACGCCTTTTGACTCGCCTGTGGTGCCCGATGTATACATAATTATGGCGAGATCGTCGTCAGAGGCTGCTTTAGTGCGTTTTTCGACCGTTTTTTGCAACGATTGGTCGTCGCCTTTGCGCATAAAGTCTTCGAAATACATAGCGCGCGATTCGCCTTTCAAGTCGACAGAGGGGTCGAATACGACGATGTGTTTCAAAAACTTGCTGTTTTTAATTACTTCGAGAGCATTATCATACTGAATTTGCTCGCCTACGCAAAGAACTTCGATTTCGGCATCATTGATGATGTACTCGATTTGTTGCACTGATGCAGTGGCATACATAGGGACAGAGATAGCGCGATTGGCATAGTTGGCAAAATCGACCATAAGTGCCTGAGGCATGTTTTGCGAACAGATAGCAACACGGTCTTCCTCTTTGACGCCGAGAGAGACCAAAGCACGAGCCACGCGTTCTACTTTTTCGTGAAGTTCACGCCAAGTGATTTCTACCCATTTCGCAACGGAGTAATCACGATAATACAACGCTACACGATTAGCTTGTTTCTTTGCTTTAGCGGCAACAAGTTTTGAAAAATGAATTAATTCCATAAGATAGATTTTTAGTAGCGAGTAGCGAGATATGAGACTTACTCGCTCCGCTCGTTAATTATTATTGATAATTTATAGAAACTATAGT
>JAZQRP010000036.1:0-4095 GCA_045629685.1 Candidatus Aphodosoma sp.
CTTCCTAAGACCGCTTGGCCTCCGACTTCCCATCATCATGCCTATATAACCAAATATCAACGTGATAACTAACGATTCAAGCACCACCAACCCCAATATACTATTAGGCGTAGCACCCAATGCCTTACGAATACCAAACTCGCGCGTGCGCTCCTTCACCGTAATCAGCATAATATTGCTAACGCCCACAATACCAGCAATCAACGTGCCGATACCTATCACCCATATAAACATCGAAATACCATTAAATATCATCTTAGACTGTTCATAACTCTCTATTCTATTAGCAATCCATATCGCGTTTTGGTCGGCAGGGTCATAGCCATAATATTGCGCCAACTGCCCACGCAATCTTTCGCTATACGCCTTTGCCTCTTCGGCTGTCTCTACCCCCTCCAACACATACGACACATCATAGACCCATCCCGACGGATTATATATCACATTTGCTGTCGCAAGCGGAATAAATATCGATGGACGCAAATCCTCATACTCAGCCTCAGTCACACCAACCACTTGAAAATTCACTCCATTTGTCAATCGTACCATCTTACCAACGGCCAATTCTGCCACACCAAACAACTTACGCGCCGTATTTTCGTCAATCACCACAGCTTTACGCCTTTCGTGCATATCCATCGCATTCACAAATCGACCATGCTTCACCTCCAACACTCGCAAATCGCGATACAACTCATTCACGCCTGTTATATTCGCATCGAATTGCAGTGTGCCGTATGTTATTGAACCTGACCATAAATTGAATATCGGAGCCAATGATACACACCCCTCTAAATGCTTCTGCATCCACTCGCAATCTGCCATCGAAAATCGTATTTGTCGGCCCTTTTGCATACCACCATATGGCATAGACGTGCGACCAGCATAAAGCGAAACTGTGTTCTGCGACATATAGTTGAAATTTGCAAACATCGCATTACTGAACCCATTGCCCACAGCCAGCAGAGCCACTAGCATGAATATACCCCATGCTATGGCAAACCCCGTCAGAAACGTACGCATACGATTCATCCTCAATGCTGCAAAAATCTCCTCAAAAATATCAAACATAATTTAATCATTTATTATTTCAACAGAAGTACAGAGTAATTACAAGGCTTGTACTTTTAAAAAAAATATCCCTACGAAACTATAAGATACAGATTACTATTTACAAACCTTTGAAACATAAATTTTGTACTTATGTTAAAACAAAAATCACACAATAACCCCGTCTTTAATATAAATAACTCGGTCGGTCTGTTCTGCCACCTCTTGTGCGTGGGTAACAATAATCATCGTAATACCCTCCGAGCGCGACACATCTCTCAACAAATCAATCACCTCCTGCGATGTCTTCGAATCCAACGCACCAGTAGGCTCATCGGCAAGAATAACTCTCGGTTTAGCAATCAGCGCACGAGCAATCGCCACACGTTGTTTCTGACCGCCCGACAACTGATTAGGCAAATGGTCAGCCCAATCCTTCAAGCCCACCTTATCAAGATACTCTAATGCGATAGCATTCCGCTTTTTGCGCGACACACCTTGATAGTAAAGCGGCAACGCCACATTCTCCAACGCCGTTTTGAAATTCAAGAGATTAAAACTCTGAAACACAAATCCAATCGTACGATTACGCAAATGCGCAGCCTCACGTTCAGAGAGATCTTTTATCAACTTATCATCCAACCAATACTCGCCCTCATCGTAAGTATCCAACACCCCAAGAATATTGAGTAGCGTAGATTTACCCGACCCCGAAGCACCCATAATCGACACAAAATCACCTTGAGAGATATCCAAATCAATCCCCTTCAACACGTGCAACGGACTCGCCGAATAATATGTCTTATTTATATTCCTTAACCTAATCATTTTATCAATAAAAATTATTAAATCTACTCCCTGTTCCCTGCTCCCTACTCCTTGCTCTCTACTCCTTACTCCCTATTTTTCCGGCATTACGAGCATCATCAACAAATAAGCTATCACACCCGCAAATGCAGTAAACAAAGTTAAAAACAAATACGCAATGCGCACCACAGTTGGATCAAAACCTAAATATTCTGCTATACCTGCCAATACACCCGACAACATCTTGTTGTTAGATTTAGTCAATTTCTTTTCCATAATATATTAAATTTAGTAGTAAGTCATAAGTCACAAAAAACTTATGAAATTCACTCGATTAATTAGACAAATATTTTTATAAAAAACTACACAAAGCGTACCAAAAAACACAAAATAATTATCACACTGCAAATATACAACAAAATTTTCATATCTCAATTACCCCCCCCCATTTAACATTATTTAACTATATTTACAATCTACTATCCCATCAAAAAACTAATCCCGAATAGTTACACCTTTGTTGTCAAGATTTTACAAAGCAAAAGCAAAACCATTATGTTAAACAA
Source organism: Candidatus Aphodosoma sp. (assembly GCA_045629685.1). Taxonomy (GTDB): domain Bacteria; phylum Bacteroidota; class Bacteroidia; order Bacteroidales; family Paludibacteraceae; genus Aphodosoma. The sequence goes on from JAZQRP010000036.1 coordinate 2,424, forward strand.
AAAAATTATGTTTTTATGTCATTATGCCTAAAAAATCAATTCTTCACAAAAGTCAATCTCTCCCACATCCAGCTAGGAATCAACGACCAAAAGAAAGTCAATATAGCAAACTTCCAATCGATGATAGCCACACGTCTCTTCTTCAGTATCGCCCGCGTAGCCAATCTCCCAGCATACTCCTTCTTCATCATCATCGGATAATGTTTATTCGGATTCAAAATATCCGTAGCAGCAAATCCAGGACGAATATCTGTAAACCTAATCTTCAACCTCTCCATCCTTGCCAACTGCGCCAACCCCGTCAAATAATGCGACTGCATTCGCTTCGTAGCCGAATAAGCCACCGCAGTACCCAAAGGTTTAGTCCCTGCTATCGACGACACAATAGCAATCTGCCCCTCACACTCCTCTCTCTTAAAATAGTTATACGCCCAACCCACCATACACATAAAACCATACCCATTCACATCAAACGTATGTTTTTCGACCTTTGGGTCGAGAGTCGGATTCTGAAAACCCACACCCGCCACATTCACAAACAAATCCACACCTCCCAACTTTTCCACCAACCGCTCAACCCCATTCACAGCATCCTCTGTCGTAACATCAATTCGTTCATAAACTACCTCACCCCTACCGCTCATATTGTCCTCTTCTTTTAGTGGACCAACCGAAACCGAACGAATTATAGCATTCATTTCATTAGCCAACTCCTCTAACAACTCTACCCTTCTACCAGCAATTCCAACTGCCCAACCCTCACGCACAAGATTCATCGCAATTTCACGTCCCAATCCCGACGTAGCACCTATAATAATAGCTCTTTTCATAATATTTAAAATTTAAAGATTAAACAAAAGGACAAAATATAAAATTTCCCCATTCCAACTCCTTACTCCTTGCTCCCTACTCCTTACTCCCTATTTTCATTCACACCGCAAAGTTACACATAATTACTGTACTATGCAATACAAAATACTCATTTTAACAATATTTAACCCTACCACTAAACAAAATCCACTACAAAGATACAACATTACAAAAACAAAATTTTCCGTGTTTTCCATGCGTTCCGTGTGGGATAAAAATTATATCAACTCACGTTAATTTATATTTTATGTTTTATAACAAGCCCCTAATGGACAAAACAACCGACTCACCACAAGCAAATCGGTCGTTTTTTATTATTCTCATACAATAAAAGAGTCACCTACCCCCTAGCAACCTGCAAGCAACCTTCACCAAAGAAAACAGCCACTTTTACACCAACGATTTGCAAAATCTACAAAGTTTTATAGCTTTTTTTGACTATAAAATTCACCCCACAAAGCCAACTTTGCAATTGCAAAGTTGGCAAAATTCCTAACAATCTGATTATCTTAATATTATCAAAAATATTTTTTTAGACTTTGCAAGTACAAAAACAACAAATACAGCTAATAATCAACACATTACCCCCAACTTTGCAACTTTGCAAACTTTGCAAGTCCCTATTTCTCGCAAACTGTGTGTCTTGTCTTTTCCTAAAATAAGTAGACAGTTTTTTAGTTATTTTACTAAATAAATAGACATATTTTCTAAAAAAATAGACATATTCCTAAAAATATAGTCATTGTCCTAAAAAAGTAGACGTTGGAGGTTGATAACCTTTCCACTTCTTTTTTTGAGGTCC
>JAZQRP010000037.1:0-2564 GCA_045629685.1 Candidatus Aphodosoma sp.
AAGAGCTTTACGAAAACATCGTAGGCGAAAAATTCGTTCCTGCAGCCGATGGCGAAGACCTCCTCGCCCGCATCGAACGCAATGTAACAGAATACTTGAAATAAATTTTTTATAAAAGACATGAAGACAAGATGACACGAAGATAGAAAAGACATAAAGACATAATAACAAAATTTATTTAATTATATTTTATGTTATTCTGTTATTATGTCTTCTAAAAATAAAAATCATGTTCTCATGTCTTCCTGTCTTAATTAAATTAAATATGAAAAACGAAATTCACGAAGAATGCGGTGTATTTGGTGTATGGGGTGTGAAAGATGCCGCTAATCTTGCTTATTATGGACTTCATGCATTGCAACATCGTGGCCAAGAGGCTTGCGGTATTGTCTGCGTTGATGACAATAAGCAACATAACCGCGTTAAAGGCGAAGGCCTTGTCACTGAGGTGTTCAACGCCAAAAATCTTGTCAACCTCAAAGGCGACTATGCCATTGCTCACGTGCGCTATGCCACAGCAGGTGGTGCAGGTATCGAGAATGTACAGCCATTCCTTTTCCGTCATCATACAGGTAATTTTGCCCTTGCTCACAACGGTAACCTCGTCAACTCACGCGAGTTGGCTCGTTATCTCGAGCATAAAGGCAGTCTTTTCCAATCAACCTCCGATAGCGAATTGCTTGCCCACTTGATTAAGAAAGACAACAACACAAAACACCGTATACACAATATCATCGATGCGCTCAATATGATTGAGGGAGCCTTTGCATTCCTCATTCTCAGCGACAAACGTCTCTATTGCGCTCGCGATAAATATGGCTTGCGTCCATTGTCAATCGGTCGTCTCAATGGTGGTTATGTCGTTAGTTCCGAGACTTGTGCTCTCGACGTAGTAGGTGCCGAATTTGTGCGCGATGTCGAGCCAGGCGAGATTGTAGTTATCGATGCCGACGGACTCCACTCGTTCACTTATTCTCACTTTAAACGCCACTATATGTGCGCTATGGAGTATGTCTATTTCGCTCGTCCCGATAGCGACATCGAAGGATGCAACGTGCATGCCTATCGCAAAGAGTCAGGTCGCATACTCTATCGCGAGTCGCCAGTTGATGCTGACATCGTAATCGGTGTGCCAGATTCGAGCCTTAGTGCAGCCATTGGTTATGCCGAAGAGAGCGGTATCCCTTACGAGATGGGCTTGATTAAGAACAAATATATTGGTCGTACATTTATCCAACCAAGTCAAGAGTTGCGCGAGAAAGGCGTGCGTATGAAACTCTCGGCAGTGCGTTCAATTGTCAAAGGTAAACGTGTTGTTATGATTGACGATTCCATCGTGCGTGGCACCACATCTCGTCGTATTGTCAATCTTCTCAAAGAGGCAGGAGCAGTCGAAGTGCATGTTCGCATCGCATCGCCACCATATTGCCATCCATGTTATTATGGAGTTGACACAGCCACCTACGAAGAGTTGATTTCATCACGTATGTCGGTCGACGAATTGTGCGAAAAAATCGGAGCCGATTCTTTGAAATTCCTCTCTGTCGAAGGACTCTACAAGAGTGGTCACCGCTCAGAACTCTGCACCGCATGCTTCTCAGGCAAATACCCAACATCGTTGTATGGAGGAGAGGTTAAAGGGTGTGATAAATAACCAACTATAAATAACCAAAAAATCCGTTCCCAACATGAGAACGGATTTTTTGGTTCTCATTAAAGGATGAAATATGTTTTTCCATTGTTGTTTTGGCTGTTGAATTTTTGTAAAAAGTTACAATATTCAGAAGCTACGCTGGAGGTTTGAGTAGGTTTAAGTTGGAAATGTAGGTTTAAAGTTGTTTTTTTTGTGGTTTGTGTTGTAGGGACACGGCATGCCGTGTCCGATGGTTCGTTAGAGACAAAAGCTTTGCTCGTTCGGACGCTCAAGCCGAGCGTCCCTATATTGTGGAATACACACTTTCATTGTGTATTACCCAACAGCAACCTTCAAGCAAGGTGCAAGCAAGTAAACCTCCAAAAAGTGAGAACATAAACACACTACCAGAGTGTGTTTAGCCAAAAATTGCGATTAAGCTACAGCAATGAATTTATTTAATTGCCGAGCATAAGCAGTTTCATTAGAGTAGCGAATAACGACTGTAGTTCACGATCATGGGGAGTAAACTATTCAAATTAGCATATACCGTGAGTGGGTGTTTTTATTGTTAGCGCTATTAGCGCCACGTGGCATTTTGAAAAAGAAGAAGTGAGGTGCCAAATAATATAAAAAAAATACGCGTACCTCATTAATAGTATTTATCTATAAATATATTTATTTTTTTCTATCAATAGTGTCACAAAATAGGTCGTGGCAATTCTCTCTTTATAGACCCAAAAACGACTAAGCAATAAAAAACCACGAAAAAAAACAGAAAAAACAGTGAATAAAATCTCTATATTTTGATTGAAAAAACACGAAAAATCTGAAAAACTCGAAAAAATTATGTTGCAGAATATGTTTTTTGGGTGTAAAATAGGGTAAAAAATGGTAAAAAAACGGGTGAAAATCATTAAAAAAGTAAAGT
>JAZQRP010000038.1:0-16014 GCA_045629685.1 Candidatus Aphodosoma sp.
TAATATTTTAATTTAATTATAATCAAGACTTTATTTAAAATATACAAATAAAAACCTCTTCTTACTTAATAGCAACCCTCAAGCAAACTGCAAGCAAGCAAACCTCTACAAAACTATACCAAAATTAGTTGTACATTTTATCGTTAATTTCGCCTTTCATAGCCACTATAATTTCATAGTTCCCTATTGATGTTGTAGTTCCTATTATATCTATAGTCATACCCTCCAGTACATTATCCTTCAAACTTTCCAGAATATCTCGATTAGCGAAACGTTTCAGTTTTTCTATTATAATACAGCAATTTGTAAAACAATACAATCCTGTACGTGTAAAAATATGAAATTCAGCAGTTTATTTAATCTTCCTCTTTCTTGAATTGACATAATTTTTATCGTAGGCTTCAATAACTACAAAGGTATAAAAAAAAACTCCATTCTGCAATAGCAAAATGGAGTTTTTTAATTCTTAAATTAGTAATTAATAGTATCTGTAGCGCATATCTTCAATATTAGCAGCTTCTTTGAGTGCTTCGATTGAGAGATATTGGTTCATGTAACCTTCGCGAGTTTCGAGCATTACCATCTCTTCTTTTTCGTTGTATGGTTTTGCTGATTCTTCTTTGCTGATTACTTTGAAGATATAAGCACCTGTATTACCTTTGATAGGAGCAGATTCTTTTTCTACTTCAGCACCAGCTACGCGAGCAAAGAGTGATGGTTCGTTTCCGATTGAACCAGCATAAGTGCTTGCGAAATTAATATTACGAACTGTGTCAACACGGAAACCTTCAGATGCGAGTTGTGCCATTGTTTTGCCATTCATTTCTGCTACAAGAGCATCACCTTTTTTCTCTTTGCGGAGTTCTGCAAGGAGTTGAGGGCGTACGCTTTCGATAGAGCGGTAACCTTCTTCGTTATGTTTGTCAACGGCAACAGTAATGATTTGATTTTCAACTTCGAAAATGTCGCTGATAGCGCCTTCTTTGTTTTCAAAAATCCAACGAACAGCTTCGCGAGCTTTGTTTACATTGTTGATGGCAGATGCGTTGATGTCAATATTTTTAGCTGTCATAACAACATAACCATTGTTAGCTGCTTCTGCTTCGAGTTTTTCAATTGTGTTGTTGTCAACAATGAATTGTTTCATTTTGTTGTAAAGTTCTGCGTGTGTGCGAGATGTTGCATCAACTGTACGCGCAAGAACTGCAATTTTAGCTTTTGTTGTTTTTTGTCCAAGTTCGTTAACGTAGAAGAGGTTGATATCGTTGCCTTCTTTTACTTGGAACATATTTTTAGCAGGAGTTGAGAATGCTGGAGTAGCGATTTTTTTCTCTAAGCCCATTTCGCTTACCCAGCCAATTTCGCCACCATTAGCAGCATTTTGAAGGAGTGAATGAGCTTTTGCTAATTCAGCAAATGAAGCACCTTTGTTTACTGCATCCATGATGCTATCGGCCAAAGCTTGTGTAGCTTCTGCAGTTTCGCGACGGAGATACATATTGCTCAAATTTACAGAGTCAACTGATGCAATACCATTTTCAACGATACGAGCCATTTTGTAAGTGTTGTCAACAAAGATAGGACCCATAATTTCACCTGCTTTGCCTGTGAATGCAAATTCTTGGAAGTCAGCATCGATTTGCTCTTTAACCAAGTTTTCACCACGATATTGAACGTCTGAGTTTGAGTTTACTACTGCTGCAATATCTTCTGTTGTAGTGAATTCTTCTTTCAAGTCGTTAATCCATTTTTCAACTTCAGCAAAGTCTTCTGCCGATGGTTTGATGTCAACAACGATATATTTAACATCTGCTGATTGTTTTTGTTTGAATTGTTCTTTTTTCTCATTGTAGCGAGCTTTGATTTCTGCATCAGTTACATTGATTGTTGAGTCGGCAATAGCAAAATAGTTTTTCATCGCATAAACAGCATCTGCCGATACTTTTGCATTGTCGTAAGCATATTTAGCTTCCAATGGGTTTACAACCAAAGCTGCGTTGAGCAAGTTAGTATATTTTTCTTGAAGACGGCTTGTTTTGATTGCATGTTCCCAATAGCGCCAGTAGTTGCGATAGAGGCGAAGTTGTTCGTAAGGGATGTTTTGATTTGCATCTTCGCTATCAAGCATAGTGATGAATTGTTTTACAACATTAACATCGAATTGACCATTTTCGTTGAAGAACATTTGATTGTTCATCATCATTGGGCTGATATTGTTGCCAACAAGCATATCTGCCAATTCGGTTTTAGTTATAGTCATACCAATGTTATCGCATTCGTCGCCAATAACTTTTTCTGTTACTGTGCTTTCCCATACCATTTGACGGATTTGTTCTGTCATTTCATCGTTGATGTTATTGCCATATTGCAATTTTACTACATCATTGAATTGATCCATTTTTTCAGCATAGTCGCGAATTTTGACTTTATCACCGTTGATAACAGCTACGTTAGCACTGTTTTCTTGGAAATAAGTTGAACCTGAATTAACTAAGTCTCCAACGATGAAGACTACCAAAGCCAAACCTACTACAATTAAGAGTAAGAGACCTTTACTTCTGATTTTTTCTAATGTTGCCATTTTTTTCTTGTATTATTTGTTTTTTATTTTGTTCTTTTTGTGCGTTGTAATTTATTACAACACAATAAATTACATGCAAAATAGGATGCATTTGCGTCTTATTTCACATGGTAATATTACAAAGTGCGAATTTACAAAAAAAGTTTCTATATACGAAATATTTTATAATAAAATTTATAGTATGCTTATTATCAGGTTGTTATTCTTTGTTATTGGTGATTAATTTTACTAAATCTATGCGATTGTTGTGAGCTTGCATTATTTTAAATGTATAGTTTTCGATTTTTATTGTTTCATTGAGTTTTGGAAATTTTTGATAATGGTGTAGTATGTAACCTGCAATAGTTACGTAATTGTCAGATTCGGGGATGTTGAAGTCGAATTTTGAATTAGCTGTGTCTATTTCTAATCGACCAGAGAGAATGTATTCATTGTCAGCTATTTTACGGGCAACCCATTCTCTGTTGTCATGTTCGTCTTCTATTTCGCCAAATATTTCTTCTATAATGTCTTCTAGCGTTACTATACCTGCTGTACCTCCAAATTCATCAACAACAACTGCAATACTTTTTTTCTCTTGCATAAATATGTCCATTAATTTATTTGCAGCCATTGTTTCTGGTACGATAGGTAGTGGACGTATTTGTTTTTTCCAATTTTCAGGATTTTTAAATAAGTCGTTTGAATGAAAATATCCTATTATATTGTCAATATTTTCACGGTAAATAAGTATTTTTGAATAACCTGTATTTGTGAAAGTATTACGAAGATCAATAAGTGATGTGCCTTCTTCTGGCAGAGCTGTGATTTCGGTACGAGGTATAGCACAATCACGAAGTTTTACTTCTGAAAAATCTAATGCGTTTTGGAATATTTTTACGTCATGTTCAATCTCTTCTTGACTATCAGAACCTTCGATTGATTCATTGATTAAGTAGTCGAGGTCAACTTTGCTTAATTCGTGAGTTTCGTGTTGTGGGTTGTAGAGTTTGAATAATCGAAGTAGTTTTTTTGAAAGAAATGTGGTGAATATCGTAATAGGGTAGAGCAATATATATATAATGTACATAAATGGTGAAAAGATATTTAGCCATATATTAGGGCGGCTTTTAAATATCATTTTGGGGATAAACTCACCCGTAAAAAGAACAACAATTGTAGCAATGATTGTTTGTATTATCATTATAACAAAGTCCGATGTAATAATATATTGTTTTATGACACCAGTAAGTAGGTTTGCCATTTGAATACTATAAACAACAAGAGCAATGTTATTGCCAACAAGCATTGTAGAAATATATTGTTCGCTGTGGTGATAGAAGTATTCTATAATTTTAGATGTTAGAGAGTTTGATTTTTTATCAATTTCAAATCGTAGTTTATTAGATGATACGAAAGCAATCTCCATTCCTGAGAATAGAGCCGAAAATATTAATGATATGGCTATAGCCCAATAATTGACCATTATTTAGTTTAGAGTTTAAAGTTTAGAATACAAAGTTTCAATTCTCAATTTTCCATTCTCAACTCTCAATTCCTTACTCCTCAATAGGTATTGTGCCTTTTGGTTGGCGTATGCTGTATCGACTGAAGGTTTGGTTTGATTCAAATCCTACGCCGAGTATTTTTCTCTCTTTTTGTATGATTGTTATTGCTGAGTCGCTATATACGCGCTCTTCTTTTTGGTCCCAATATAGTTCATTGGTATAAAATTCCTCTTGACTGAGGTTGGTGGCTTCAACGTTGTCGTTGAGTTTCCATAATTCTAATTTGCTGTAATACACAGCTCTATCACATTCTATTTCAGCATCTACATTGTAGTTTTCGTCAAAACGTTCAAAACGTAATCCATTTGGGAAATCCCAATATGGAGTATCAGCTTTTTCATAGACGTACCAATCAGGTGCAATAATTCTGTAACGTATTATTCCTGAGTCTGATACGATAGTAGTTATTGAATCGGCATACACTTGAGGTGTACGTTTTATGTCGGTTACCGACTCGGTCATTTCGTGTTTTGTTTGGCACGAAAAAAATAATGCACAATGCACAATGCACAATGCACAATAAACTGTCATTATATGAATTTTTTGACTATTTTTTGTGTATTGTGAATTGTGCATTGTGCTTTTAGAATTGTGCATTAGTTAATTATTTGCTACGAACAGTTGTTGATTCGCTTACCCAACCACCTACGAGGTGTGATTTACCTTCTTCTACGTCAGGGTGCATAAATACTTCTTCTTTAGAAGGGAAGTATGCGCTATATGTGCGGATAAGTTTGTTAGCTTGTTCAACCATATCTTCTGTTGGTTCAACACTTTTTGCTTTTGCAAATTGGTCAACTGATGCCCAATATACAGCTTTTTGGAGTGTTGGGTCGTCAGATACTTTTGCTTGTGCATAAACAAGACCTAACATGATATGTGGTTGACCTTGTGCAGGATCTTTAGCCAATGATTCTTTGCAATATTTGCGTACGTTAGCATATTCGCCTTTTTTGTAATATACTTGAGCGATACGGAATAAGTTGTATGCAATGTCTAAATCTTCTGTTGAAAGATTTACTGCTTCTTGATAATATTCGATAGCTTTGTCGAGATCACCTTTTACGTATGACATGTCACCAAGACCTGTAGCAGCTTCTGCTGATGGAGAGATTTTGTGGGCATATTCAGCAGCTTTGTAGTATGCCTCGTGTTCGATACATTTCAAGCGTTTGAACAATTTCATCACGCCTTCAAGATATTTAAGATCAGCACTATTGTTTTCTACATTAGGTAAGAAAATTTCGTTCATTTTAGCACAATCAGCAACACCAGAAGCAGCGAAGAGTACGTCTACTGCCGATTTCACACTTGCATAATTTTCTGCATCTTTCAAATCTGCATTTTGGCTATTTGCTGTTAAAATTGCATCAGCAAAAGTGTAGTCTCCAATGAATTGCTCTGCCAATGAATTGTCTGCCTTGTAGAGATTAGCTGAAGTAAATACAAAGAGTTGCAATTCATTTGCAGCTGCTGCATTTCCTAAACCATGAATAGCTTCTTTAATCCAAGGATAGATAGTTGTATTATCATCTGGGAAGTATTTGTTGTATTTAGATGCTTTATCAGCTAAAATTGCAGGGCGTGGAGTTTTTTTGTCTGTACCAAAGTATTGGATACGATCATCATACAATTTCATCAATTGGTCGAATGCCGCTTTGAATTCATCTTGAGTTGTTGCTTGTTTGATTTTCCATTCAAGGATTCTCACACCAAGGCTATAGATGTTTTTTGATGCAGTAGGACATTCTTTGTAAACTTTAGCCCATGGCTCGTAAGCATCAGCATAGTTTTTTACTTTTGCATACTCTGTGAAAAGTGAAAGATTCACTTTACAATCTTCTGTCATTTGTGCAGCTGCGCTACCTACAAACAACATTGCTACAAAAAGAGCAGTTAATTTCAATGATTTCATAGTAATTTTATTTATAATTATTAAATTGATATATCTTTTTCTAATTTGATTATGTATCTTATTAAAAGTTTAATTCTCAATTCTCAATTTATCTCACTTTCGTTTTTACAAACCATGTCTCATTGAGCGAGAAATTCAAGCCAAATTTGAAGTAATTTTCTTTCAATGTAGCCATCATACCTCCTATATTTCCGTATTCAAAATTTACATTTATAATGGTTTTCGACGTTCTAAGAGGCAGCCCAATACCACAAGTGAGTGAAAAATCGCTAACTTGTTTACCATTCACTGCAGCATACGAATTATTGTACTTAGCACCCAATCTCCACGACATACGATCAATATATCTTCTGCCACGTGGGTCATGTGTATATTCTGCTCCAACCGATATTTTCATACGATTGGCAAGTGTGTCGCGTTTGCCATAGTAAAGAGCTTTGCTATACTCTTGGTACATGAAATCAGCACCTATCATCAATCGGTCATCGTATGTATACATTATGCCTCCGCCATATAATGAAGGCATTTCAAATAACTCGCTCGAATTCATCACTAAAGTATCTGTACCAGTTGTAGTTTGCTCAAATTTACCATTCATGCCAGAGCGAAATTCGTATATGGCACCAATATTAAATTTATGTTTCTCGCCAATTGTCTCGTGATATTGAAGTCCAAAACGTGCATTAAAACTGCGAATGTATAAATTACTGAGCATCACCGTATTTGTAGTAGTCAATTCTGATTGATTGTAACTTACAGCCTTGTAATGATTGATATTGCCAAACATATAGTAACCATTCACACCTAAAGCCAAATGGTTAGCAATATCAAACGACAAGCCCAAATATACTTGACTAATACCTCCTGTTCCGTAATAAGTCTTATCATACACATTATATTCTTCTCCCATCGGAATTTTTATAGAATCTGTGTAATTATAGTTATAGCCTACATACGAATATGGAATCAAACCAGCTGACAAACCCATCCATTTCGTAATTGGTGATTGTAATGCTATATAGTCAAGATTACCTGTGAACGTTGTATTTTGAGCATCTCCACTGCGAAAGTTCGAAAGTAATCCCGAAACTCCCATCTCAAAAATAAAAGAAGTAGAATCTATGCTACTATACGATGCAGGGTTATTTGAGTTAATTGAACTATTTGTGCGCATACCAATCGATGTACCACCCATTGCTTGCGAACGCGAAAAACAATCATCCTCCAACTGCCCATAACCATATCTCGTATAAGGCGAATTAGTATTATTTTGCGCCATCATCATCACGGCACTCATCAACCCAAATAATATTATAATAAATCTTTTCATAATATAATCATTTCATTATCTGTACTCTGTTATCTGTACTCTGTTATCTGTACTCTGTACTCTGTAATTTAATCTCTAAACTATTAACAATATAATTCAGTCCTTTTGGTACCAACAATGGTTCAAACAAAAGTTCCACATTATCATTCATAATTTGTAATCTGTAATCTGCAATTGGCAAATTAAACAATCCCCCGGTCAATATAACTTTCAAATTTTCAAACTCTCGTGAATACCTTTCAATATATCCATTTATTTCGTTTATCACCCCCCAATAAGCGCCATTAAGTATTGCCGATTTAGTACTATCTCCTAACGAAGAATCAATTGTGAATTGTGCATTGTGAATTGTGCATTGCGGAAGCGCCGCTGTAAAATGATGCATAGCATCTAATCTCATCTGTATGCCAGGAGCAATATTGCCCCCTACAAAATGTCCATTAATCAGCAAATCGTACGTATTGCATGTCCCACAATCAATTACCAAATAATTACCCTCTCCACCAATAGCATACGCACCCGCCAAAGCAGCAATCCTATCTTTCCCTAAAGTCTCCGGAGTATGATAATCAATCTTAAAAGGCAACTGCAATTTATATGACAATAGACAATATTTTATCCCTATTTCACCTAATAAATCTGCAATTCTAATCTCTTCATCAGCATTAACACTGGAAATGATAACACTATCAAACGATTCGAATTGTAAAATCAAATCATCTATATCGCTTTTACTAAAACATTCAAAAACAATATGTTCCACCAACTGTTCTCCGTCGAAAACAGCCACCTTAGTTTTAGTATTGCCTATGTCTATAGTCAGTACCATTTATTTATACACATTTAATTGCAAAGTTACAAAAAAAAATTATAACAAACTAATGATTGATTATTAAAAAAACAAAAAAGAAAACAGTAATGTACAAAAATCCTCATCCCCTATCTCTAAATCTACATATTTTACTTTACCTATAACATACTATAAATATAGTATAAATATACTATAAACATACTATAAATATATTATAAACATACTATGACTTTATCTTTGGAGATGTTTGCCTATGTTTTAACGTTAGTTTAATCTAAAGCTCCGTATAGCATCCAAGTCATTTTTTCTCTCCCTGATTTTACCGAATACTTCGTGAGCCATAGGCTTATATCAAACATACTTCACTGCCCTATTTTATGTCTCAAATTCGCACTAAATTAGACTACTAATGTATCGTGATAAAAAAAAGATTTTTTATTGTAAAGATTTGAATTTTTTTTGTAACTTTGTGGGTTGAAATTTTTGTTATACATCGCAATGAGAATAGATATAATTACTGTATTGCCAGAGATGATGGAGGGTCCGTTAACTTGCTCTATATTGAAGCGAGCACAAGAGAAAGGACTCGTGGAAATTGTAGTGCATAATTTGCGCGATTATTCGACTGATGTGCGTCGTCGTGTGGATGACTATGCCTTTGGCTTTGGCGCAGGAATGGTGTTGCAGTGCGACCCGATTTTTCGCTGTATCGAGAAATTAAAGTCTGAACGTGAATACGATGAGGTGATTTTCACTGCACCTGATGGTGAACGATTCTGCCAACCTATGGCTAATCAACTTAGTATGAAAGAGAATATTATCATACTTTGCGGACACTATAAAGGTGTCGACCATCGCGTGCGTGAGGCGTTGATTACTAAAGAGATATCTATCGGTGACTATGTGCTTACAGGTGGTGAAATGGCTGCAGCAATTATTTCAGATGCCATAGTGCGTTTGATACCTGGTGCGATAGGTGATGAACAGTCTGCTTTGTCTGACTCGTTTCAAGACAATCTATTAGCTCCTCCTGTATATACGCGCCCAGCAGAATATCGTGGCATGAAAGTGCCTGAAATCCTTTTGAGCGGAAATGAACGCAAAATTGCTGAGTGGGAGCACGAAGTGGCATTGGAGCGCACAGAACGCCTTCGCCCAGATCTTCTTTAATGCACAATTTTTAATTTTCAACTTTCAACTCTCAACTTGTATGCAGCGAGTACAGCGAATGGCTAATAAGGCAATGAAAGATTATGCGATGCTAACGGATGGCGATCGCATAATGATTGGTTTGTCAGGTGGCAAGGATTCGTTGGCTTTAGTTGAAGTATTGTCTGCACGGCAAAAAATATTTAAACCCAAAATCGAGGTATTGGCATGTCATGTGAGCGTAGAGAATGTACCTTATCAATCGGATATTGAGTATTTGCGTGAGTTTTGTGAATCACGAGGAGTGAAGTTTGTGCATAAAACTACACGTTTTGATGAAGATACTAAGGACGGTCGTGGACCATGTTTTCTTTGTGCATGGAATAGACGCAAAACTTTGTTTAAAGCTGCAGAGGAGTATGGTTGTACGAAATTAGCTCTTGGTCACCACAAAGATGATATATTAGAGACGTTGTTGATGAATCAGATATTTCAAGGCGCATACGCTACGATGCCACCGGTATTGAGAATGGCGAAATTTGATATGACCATAATTCGTCCGTTGGCATTGGTGCGTGAGGCGGAGATAGAGGCAGTGGCGGAAGCACATGAATATCGGAAGCAGATAAAGAACTGTCCACATGAAAAGGTGAGCAATCGTCCGCAAGTGCGTGAGATATTACAACGGATGGAAGAGCTAAATCCGAATGCTGCAAGTAGTCTTTGGGGTGCGATGTCTAATATTCAGAAAGAATACCTTGTTTAAGGAGCAGGGAGCAGGGAATAGTGAACAAGGAAGCTGTGAATAAATTGGAAAATAAATAGTAAAATAAAATAATAAATAATGAGAATTGTTTTTGAGAGGTAACTCTCAACTTTCAACTCTCAACTTTCAACTTTAATAGTATGCTTACACTAAAAATGATTTTAGAGAACCGCGAAGATGTGGTTCGCCGTTTGGAGAAAAAACATTTTGCTGCAGCTGCAGAAATGATTGATAACGTAATAGCAGCAGACGCTCGTCGTCGTGCAGCTCAACAAGAGTCGGATGCAATGCAAGCCCAAATGAACCAATATGCTAAAAGCATTGGTGGTTTGATGAAAGAGGGTAAAAAAGAGGAAGCAGAAGCAGCTAAAGCCGAAGTGGCTAAATTGAAAGAGAAAAGTGCTGAATTGAAAGCTGCAATGGAAGAGGCAGAAAATGAAGTGCGCAATCTCTTATTACAAATTCCTAACGTACCAAATGATTCTGTGCCTGAAGGTCGTACTGCCGAAGATAATATCGTAGAGCGTCAAGGTGGTGAAAATCCTGTGTTCGAAGGCTTCGAGCCTCTTCCTCACTGGGAATTGGCTAAGAAATACGACCTTATCGACTTCGAAATGGGCGTAAAAATTGCAGGAGCAGGTTTCCCTATTTACAAAGGTAAAGGTGCTCGTCTCCAACGTGCTTTGATCAACTTCTTCTTAGATGAAGCTCGTGAGGCTGGTTATCTTGAAGTAGAACCTCCATACGTAGTAAACGAAGCAAGTGGTTATGGTACAGGTCAATTGCCAGATAAAGAGGGCCAAATGTATCACGCTACAGCAGACAATCTTTATCTTATCCCAACAGCCGAAGTGCCTGTAACTAATATTTTCCGTGATGTGATTTTGAGCGAGAAAGAGTTACCACAAAAGATGTGTGCTTACTCTGCTTGTTTCCGTCGTGAAGCAGGTTCGTATGGTAAAGATGTACGCGGCCTTAACCGTTTGCACCAATTTAATAAAGTAGAAATTGTGCGTATTGATAAACCAGAACATTCATACGAAAGTCTTGATGAGATGATTGCTCACGTAGAGAATTTGGTTAAGAAACTTGAATTGCCATATCGTATCCTTCGTCTTTGTGGCGGAGATATGAGCTTCACATCTTCTATCACTTTCGACTTCGAGGTATATTCAGCAGCTCAACAACGTTGGTTGGAGGTTAGCTCTGTTTCTAACTTCGAAAGCTATCAAGCCAACCGCCTCAAATGTCGTTATAAAACAGCCGAAGGTAAAACTGAACTCTGCCATACATTGAATGGCTCGGCATTGGCATTACCTCGTATCGTGGCTGCATTGCTCGAAAATCACCAAACAGCCGAAGGTATCCGTATTCCTAAAGCATTGGTGCCATATTGCGGCTTTGAATTTATCTAATGCACAATGCATTATGCATTGACAGAATTATGGCTAAAGATAAGAAAGTATATGTATGTACAGCGTGTGGTGCTGATTACCCCAAAGCATACGGTAAATGTCCTGCTTGTGGACAGTGGAACACGTTTGTGGAGCAGACTATAAAGTCTGAGCCTGCGTCGCGCATACAGCATGGCTATGAGGAGTTGAGAGGCACTGTGAAGCCTCGAAAAATTACAGAGATTGACGTGAAAGCTGAACCTCGCCTTGATACTATGAATGGCGAATTGAATCGTGTGTTGGGTGGCGGATTAGTCAAAGGCAGTCTTGTATTGATAGGTGGTGAGCCAGGTATCGGTAAATCTACTCTTGTACTACAAGTAGCGTTGAAAATGAAGGGAAAGAAGATTCTTTATGCCAGTGGGGAGGAGAGTATAAATCAGTTGAAGATGCGTGCCGAACGTGTGGGGGTGATGGAAAGTGAATGTTATATCGTAAGCGAAACTCGCCTCGAAGAGATATTTGCGCACGTGAAAACTGTAGAGCCTGACTTATTGATTGTTGACTCTATACAGACTATTGTTACCGAAACTGTCGAACAGAGTGCTGGTTCGATTACGCAAGTACGCGAGTGCTCAGGAGCATTACTCAAATTCGCAAAAGAGAGTGGAATTCCTGTCTTGATGATTGGACATATCACTAAAGAGGGTAGCATTGCTGGACCTAAAATATTGGAACATATAGTAGATACCGTATTGCAATTCGAAGGCGACCGCCATTATATGTATCGCATATTGCGAGCTCACAAAAATCGTTTCGGTAGTACCGACGAACTTGCTATTTATGAAATGCAAGGTAGCGGATTGCGCGAAGTAGTGAATCCAAGTGAATTGTTGTTGAGTAAAAATAACGAAGGGTTGAGTGGTGTTGCCATTTCAGCAATGATAGAGGGTGTACGTCCATTTCTGATTGAGGTACAGGCACTTGTTAGCACATCGGCATACGGAGTACCTCAACGATCAGCTACTGGATTTGATATTCGTCGAATGAATATGTTGTTGGCTGTATTGGAAAAACGAGCAGGATTTAAATTGCCACAAAAAGATGTATTCCTTAATATTGCAGGTGGCTTGCGAGTAAACGACCCTGCTATTGACCTTGCAGTTATAGCTGCAGTATTATCTAGTAATTTGGATATAGCAATCGACTCAAGTGTTTGCATGACAGGCGAAGTAGGCTTGAGTGGCGAAATACGCCCGGTCAATCGTATCGAACAGCGCGTAGCTGAGGCTGCTAAATTAGGTTTTAAGCGTATAATTATACCCGAATTCAACCGTCAGCAATTACCTAAAAAACAATGGGGAATAGAGATAATAGGAGTAAATAAAGTAGAAGAAGCCTTCAGGACTCTATTTGGATAGTTTTTAATGAGGAATGAGAAGTTAGGAGAGTGAAATTATTTGTGAATTTAAAATTATAAATATAATATGAAAATGATTGATTAATAGATAAATTTAAATATTAACTTTGTGTTAACTATTTATTCGAATATGTTTGAAACGTAGGAAATTTCAAAAAAAGTTTAATCTCGAATAAGTCGTTGATGCTTGCGTGTGTATAGCGTAAGTGGACTTATCGGATTAAACAGGCAATTCCTACGGCCTCAAACATTGATAAGTGCATTTGCGCTTTTTGTTTGAGGCCGTTTGGTTGTCTGTTTAACTTCGAAATAAATAGATGACGCTAAAAAACATGTATTATGCAGAAACGACATTTGGACAGAAAGTTATATTTCTGTGAATTGGCAGATACATCAAGAGAGTTTTATCTTGATTATTTGTCAGAGTATTTATTGGGAAAATCTAAGGTTAGAGTCTTAGAGATTGGATGTGGTGAAGCCGGTAATTTATTGCCTTTTGCAGAAAAAGGTTGTGATGTAGTTGGCATAGATTTGGATGGAAGTAAAATAGAACAAGCTAAAATATCATTTAGCGAAGCAGGTCAAAACGGACTTTTTATTTGTGATAATTTTATTACTATGCAAGATCAGAATTTAGGTAAATTCGATATTATTTTAGTGCATGATGTTATCGAACATATACATCAGCAAGATAAGTTGGAATTTATGCTAAATATAAAAAAAATTATGGATGATAATAGTATTATATTTTGTGCTTTCCCAGCTTGGCAAATGCCTTTTGGTGGTCATCATCAAATATGTCAAGGCTTTGCTTCGAAATTACCATTTATTCATGTATTACCAAACGTAATTTACAAAGCAATATTAAAACTTAGTGGAGAGTCTGAGGAAAAGATAGTTGATTTGTTAGATATAAAAAGTTGTAAAATGCCAATAGAAAAATTTGAATTGTTAGTTGCGACATCTAATTATGATATAACTAGAAAAACATTTTGGTTTATAAACCCTCATTATAAACGTAAATTTGGTTTAAAACCAAGAAAAGTTAATGGTATATTGGCTAAAATTCCATATTTTAGTAATTTTTATACAACATCTGTGTGGTTTTTGTTGAAAATGAAGTGAAATTAATTTTCTTTTGGGTACCTAAAAGAGGTATATATATCTATGAAAGCCGATATAAAAAGGGTGAGGATAGCGATATTCTCGCCCTTAAACATTAAATAGGCAGAACCCATAATAAGCATTGCACTAACCGCAAGCATATTATTTAGGCGGCGGACACGAAAATCATTCGATTGAGGAAGTGTCAGCACTCTTCCTATAATAGAAAGTGCAGCTCCAGCCGCAAAAATATATGGAATATAAGCAAACAAAGAACCAATCGGGTTAAAAATAAAACTTATCACAGCAATGATTATAACAATATAACCTATAGCGTAGATAGTAAAACCATACTTTTTCATATTTACTTAACGTTCTAAAAGATTTTTTATAGCTTGAATATCGCGTTTAATATCAAGAATTTCGGATGCTATATTGCGAATATCAGGTTCACCTGATTCTCTTACTAGTTCGGCAACATTAACATTGAAGTATTTTGCAATTTGAGCTAAGCGAGTAAATGGAATATTAGTTTCTCCACGCTCAAACTTGGTATAAGTATTTAGTGAGCAACCAAGATCCATTGCTACAACTTCTTGTGTTAAGCCTTGAGACTGACGAGTGAGACGAATATTGCGTCCTAATGTTTTTAAATCCATATATACAAAGTAAAAATAAGGGCTGTATTGCACAACAACACAGCCCTATATTTATTATAAAAGATATTTAGCAGAGATAGATTCGTGATTATAGACTTGCATAATAGTTTCAGCAAACATATCAGCAACAGAAATCACGCGTACTTTTGGACATTTAGTAGTATCGAAAGGAATAGAATCAGTGAAAATGAGTTCAGTCATTTTAGAGTTCATTACGTTTTCGATAGCTTTACCTGACATAACAGGGTGAGTAACCATAGCACGAACAGAGCGAGCGCCATTGTCCATCATAAGGTCAGCTGCCTTACAGAGAGTTCCTGCTGTATCTGCCATATCGTCAACGATAAGGATATTTTTATCTTTTACATCACCGATGATGCTCATGTTGCTTACAACGTTAGCTTTTTCGCGAGTTTTGTGGCAAAGTACGAGAGGTACATCGAGGTGTTTAGCATAAGTGTGAGCGCGTTTTGATCCTCCTATATCTGGTGATGCGATTACGAGATCTTCAATTTTGAGGCTTTTGATAAAAGGAACATACACTGTAGATGCATAAAGGTGATCAACAGGGATGTCGAAGAAACCTTGAATTTGGTCTGCGTGAAGGTCCATTGTCACGATACGGTCAACACCAGCAACGTGGAGCATGTCAGCAACAAGTTTTGCACCGATAGCAACGCGAGGTTTGTCTTTGCGGTCTTGACGTGCCCAACCGAAATAAGGCATTACAGCGATGATTTTACCTGCAGAAGCGCGTTTTGCTGCGTCAATCATAAGGAGAAGTTCCATCAAATTGTCTGATGATGGGAAAGTAGATTGCACGATAAATACGTAACGACCACGAATAGTTTCGTCGTAAGAGATGCCAAACTCGCCATCCGAAAAACGAGTGTAAGTGCTTTTGCCTAATTCGCAACCAAGTGAAGCGCAAATTTTTTCCGCAAAATAGCGGCTAGCAGAGCAAGAGAATACTTGAAATGGAAGTGGGTTCATAAAAGTTGAGAGTTGAGCGTGAGAGTTAGGAAAAACTCTCTTCACTTTTTGTTATTATGATTTTGTTTTTAATATCTCGTATTTAAATATACTAGGTTTGTTTGATTTGCAAAGTTACATTTTTCTCGTGGGTTATGCAAGTTTTTTTATAAAAAAATCTAAAAAAATAGAATTTTCTTATTTTATGTTGTATAACATATTTTTAACATTTGGCACTTTTAGCAAATATTATATACAAAAAACATATATTTTAATGCTGTAAAAAGACACTTGGAAACTGTAATATTGATTTGAGTTTTCTATAATATATTGATTATTAGTATATTGTAAAAATATTTTATATTT
>JAZQRP010000039.1:0-26751 GCA_045629685.1 Candidatus Aphodosoma sp.
AAAATGAAAGGAAAAATTATGGCTAAGTATAGTTATAATGAGCTAAAATTGGCGGCGTCTGAAGGACGTCGCATTGGCGGATACCTGGGTAAGAATGTGTTTGCTTGCAGTAAGTGGAAATACGAAGATTTGCGTCCTAAGGATAACTTCTATGTGCTATATGATGAAGATAATAAGCTGGTATGTGATGGTATTGTTTATGGTACCATCAGCGAAAAGGGCTTGGTAGATGAGTGGAATAACAAGCGCATATGGATTTCTCCGCAAGGTCAAGTAGCAGTGATTTTCGAACCAGTATCTCCTGCGAAGTATAAAGCGCAGAAGTCGCAGACTAAGGCTGTTCCTGCTACGGCTTATAGCGCATTTGTTGCTGGAGTTGGTGATTCCGGAGGAGTCGTTAACACAGAGGATTTCTTTGTTCGGCTAGATAAAGAGATAAATGAATTATTGGCGAAGCCTTTTGTCTTCGATGTAGGAGAAGACATGCCATGGGTGGCACAGTAATGGCAATACTATTAGTTTTCTTTTGGATTAATTGCCTATGGGAATATTAATAGGATGTGTAGTATTATTTGTAATACTTGATATATATCTTTATGGTAGTGGTAAAATAATATTTATGTGAGGAGGGTTTAATACCCTCCTTTTTCTGCTTCGTGGGCATTGCCCAGTACGCAGAGGGGGTACTTATTGCTTTTGGATATAAGTGATTGTGGAGGCTGTAGATAGTGGAAATTATGGAAACTGTAAAACTATAAAACTGTGAGAGATACGTGGCCGCCATGCGCGCCATATACCTAGCTTGAATCTGCCGACATCGTCGCCGTTACCCTCATATATCTAGCTTTAGCGCCCATACAAAAAAGAGCTACATATTAACGTAGCTCTTCTCTAATTAAGTTGTAGTTAGCTAGGAATTTAGTTAATTGCCTCGCGTGATTAAATTCCCATACTCTTGAAAAAATCGGCAAAAACATCATCAATGGATTTAGCTTTCTTGGGCTCAGCCTTTGCCACATGAACCTTGACATTCTTAAACTGCTCGATAACAGGCAAGAATTCATCAAGGATAGAGCGCACTTCAGAGCCGCGCAGCTTTACATCGGGGATGCCCGCCACAACCGCATACTCATTCAGAGCGTGCGCAATTGCCATGGAGATTTCATCCATCTTCTTGCTCTTGGCTTCACTAGCCTTAGCTGCTTCAGCCTCTGCGGCAATCTCCTTCTGGGCCTTATTCATGTTCTCAGTGAACTCCTTGACAATAGCCTCGGGGTCTTCGCCCTTCTTAATGCGGGCCACAATATCATTGTAATTCATCGGAATCGTTACCTTCTTTCTCATTCTTATGTATATAGTATACCAAAATTTTTTTAGAAAAGCAAGTATAAGATATATTATTTGATTTTAATTAAATAATATGTTATAATTTTATAGGGGGAACATTTTTAAGGTACAACATATCGGCTGTCAAATTTTTTTATAAAAATATTTTGTCAACTTGACATATAAAAACTTGACATATTTTTGTTTGCTTTTGGAATCATATAGGGGCGCATATGGGGCGCAGCCCAGTTTCGGGAGTATAGGGCGCCATATAGAGGCCGCTAGATTGAGCAAAAATTTTCCATATGCTAGGTTTGCGCGGAAAAACCGGCCTGCGCCTGCGTCTACGGCCGGCGCACAGTGTCCATTATGGGAAAACATAGCGAACATTCGTTTATAGGCAAATTGCACAAAAAAATTGATATCACTTGACATTACGTAAAAACCGGCCAGAGCGATCAGTGAGGGCCGGCCATTATATCACATAATGGCGGATTTGTCAATAGGTAATTATGCACAAAAAAATCGCTCTTTTTACAGAGCGATTTGGTAAGTTTTACGAATGGTAATTTCAACAAAATTTGGCTTCACAGGACAGAAAAATCTGTCATTTCTCACAAATTCGCCGATATTTTCCGCAATCCACTTGGCACGATTTTTGTCCTCGTACCGTAGAGTATTGTATTTCGACAGTGGACACCACCAGTCATAAACAAAAGTGCCGTCCGCAGGCATCGTAAAATTTGGTGACTTTTTGTAATTGCGCGTGTGTTCTTGCGCTCTGCGGTGGAGATTATTCGTGGTGCCGATTTTGAGAATGTAAAAGCCGTTTTTATCAATGTAGTGGCCAACGTACAGATATTCTTTTTCCATGAAAACCAGTCCTTTTCCAAACTTTTAGGGGGCATTTCTGCCCCCTTTTCTTACTTGGGCTTGCGTTTTTGAACCAGGGTCAATTCAAAGGCATTTTCGCCCACAGTGAATGCGATTTGACGTTCTTTGTTGGTAATTTCCACATTTTCGGCGCAAAAATCGCTGTTTTCGGTCAAAATTGTTGCCAAAAGTGCGATAATGTTGGCCTTGGTGGGATTTTCCTTCTTTTTCTTGCCAGTTGCATCCAGATTGTAGGTAGTTTTGCCCTTTTTCTCGCCATTTTCCGCAGTTTTCTTCTTCTTTTCGTCAGAATTTGCGTATTTCATGGCCTTTTTGTGTTCCTCAGGGGACAAATCCCATTCCATTGTCTGTCCACGGTCTACGGCTTTGTCATCGGACAGCATCTGTTGAATTTCGACATCCGAATAGCCTAGCTTTTTCATGGCCATCAACTGCTTATTGGTTACTGCCATTTAATCACCTCTTGGATATTATAGCATAGTTGGGGGTTGTTGTCAACCCCCAAATTTTGGGGTAGTGGAAGATTACTCTTCCACATCCTCAGCGGGTTCGGCATACTGGAAATATGCCTTGCCCTTTACCATCTCACGGCGGTAGTAAGGCTTGACAGAGTCCAGGCGGAAGATGGAAGTCATCTTCTGATTGGAAATGTCTTCAGGCAGGCCCTCCACCTTCTTCATCAGCTCACCAATGGTGAACATCTGATTAGCGTTGGCGGACAGGAAGGAAACAACCTTCTCACCCAGTTCCATGTTGGCGGTCTGCTTAGCGGTCTGCTTTGCAGAGTTGCCAGACTTCTTCTTGGTCAGCTGTTCAATTTCCTTGGAAATTTTTTCGGCGACTTCATCCTTCTGAGGGTGGGCGGACTGGTTAACCAGTTCCAGAGCGATTGCGAATGCGGAAGCCTTGGTCAGAGCGTTTTTAGTAGTAGCCATAGTAGAGTTCTCCTTTTAAATTAAAATATTTTTTATTTGAGAGGGGTGTTCCCCTTACCTCTGAACTTATTATAGCACATCTTGCGCTATTTGTCAAGAACTTTTTTTGAAAGTTTTTGAACTTTTTGGATAGGGGACGGGGTTGCTTGGGATTCCCTTCCCTTTTTGTACTATCATTATAGCACATCTTTTTTAATTTGTCAAGAGGTTTTTTTTACCATTTTCAACTTTGGCGGTCGCCAGACCCCTTAGCTGTCCGTGGTGGTCACCCCCAACCGACATAGGTATTATAGCACATCCAGAAGCAGATTGCAATAGGCAAGTTGTATAATTTTGGGAAAAATAATTTGTGCAACTTTTTGCGAGATTTTACTTGACAAATTGGCCGGGGTGTGGTATAATGGAAATTTCGGCCCGGACGTGCGCGCCCGGGCGGCCATTATAGCACATTATGCAAGATTTGTCAATAGGTAATTTATACAAAAAATTTCACCCCAAAATTTGGGGTGAAACTGTCCATGGGCGGTGGACTGAATTAAAACTCAGCCACCAGACCACGCAGGACTTCCAGAATGTCACATTCAACAGGGTCGATTGCTTCGCCCATTGTCCATCCTTTGCGGACATTTGCATTGTCATCAAACAGGATGGCGGTTTCATCTTCTGCAAGGTATCTGCGGATGCTGTCAGCCTTGGTTGCGCCGTACTTGACGCCATGGAAATGGTCAAAGGGGAAATTCTGTGCTTTGAGCCATTCCCGCTTGGCTTCTCTCACCACTCTGTCATATTCGGCGGTGCTGTCCTTGCTCAGCCATGTAATGATGCGGACTTCAATGCCGATGCTCTGACACTGGGTCAGCAGGCTTGCAAGTTCTACCATATCCCACATGGGTTCGGCAACTTCGTAGGGGGTGGGGTCATAGGCTCTCAGCATGGGGAGCCAGTTTTCAACGGCGTAGAGGTCAGCGATAGTGCCGTCCATGTCGAAGCAAATCATTTTGACGTTTTCCATAGATCATTTCTCCTTTTGGTTCGGGGTTTTGTTCCCCTCTTTGTATTATTATTATAGCATAGATTCTGGATTTGTCAAGGGGTTTTTGTGGGAAAATTACTTTTCCCACAACTTTTTCTTCATCGCCTTATGCTGTCTGTGGCAGTATCTCAGAATTTCGGTTTCGATTTCCACGTCTTCCAGACCAGTGTGAGATTCTACAAAAGTGTTATCTTTTGTAATAAATCTGTAACAGATTTCTGCGGTGAATCTGGGCTTGCCTGTCTTTGTGGTGTAGCCATTTTCGGTGCAGAATCTCTGGTAGGTGGGCATCTTACCCATCACAGACCGAGCCATTTTGAGGGTGTCCCACCATTCCAGACCATAGGGGAGAAAGTAGCGGAAACGGCTTTTCGTTGTCCATCTCTGGGTATTGTTTAAAGATTTGTAATCAAAGCGGGCATTATGAGCGCACACAAACTTGCAATCATACTTGTTGATAAGGTCAACAAGTACCTTTCGGATTTCGTAAGTATTCGCCAGAATCCGCTTGCCACTTGCGAGGTCTGCCCGATACTGGGGAATCTTCTTTGCGTAGTATGCGGACTTCATCAGCTCTGCTTCATAGGTGAAAATGTCAGAGTTGACAAAAGAAAACTTCTTGCCATACGTTCTGCCATGGGAATCCACAAGCTGAAAGCCGAGGTCATAGAACAGAACGTTGCTCATGTCCAGGCCATTTTCATCCTGAATGGTGTTGGCGGTTTCGGTATCCAGTACAATGCCGTAAATGTGTCGGCGGTCAATCTTCTCCATTGGTATCAATTCCTCTCTCATTTGATATACTCATTATAGCACATCAATTAAAATTTGTCAAGTGTTTTTTCAAATTATTTTTGGGACGAGGGGGAGAAAAATTCTCCCACTTCACAGCAGTTACAGCAGGCGACTTTATCGAGGGTATCTTGGTCTGCGCAAGCGCAGTTCGCGCAAGCATTCCAATCATCATCAATCCAATCCCCATCATCTTCAATAGGGTCCCAAAAGACAAGAAAATCATCACATTCTTCTTCTGGATGCGCGAGGGTGCATCGGCAAGGGTGACCTTCGTCTGTGTAGTAAGGACAGTCCCAACCATTGACAGGGCAGTGAATGTGGTTCATAGGTATACCTCCTTGATTTCGTAAACTCATTATAGCACATGGATAGCCAAAAGTCAATCATCAAAATGCACAAAATCGGGAAAAATAATTTATGCAACTTTTTTCGCAAAATCTCTTGACAAATTGCGGGGACTGTGGTATAATGGAATTTCCGGCCCCAGCGCGCGAGAAGGGGCCGCCAATTATACCACTATAAGAGGATTTTGTCAATAAGCAAATTATACAAAAAAGTTGAGCCTATTTTTAGGCTCAACAATAAGCATCAACCGCAGGAAAAGAACTGGGTTCAAGTTCCTCAAGGTAGATTTCAGGTTCACGCTCCATAAACCATTCCATGGCAATATCAATTGCCTTGTCAGGGTCCATGGTGCCCTCCTCGTCCTTAACAAAATAGGTTGTTTCATCCTTAATACACACTTTAAAAATCTTCATCTTTTATTCTCCTTCTGAGTGGTGGGGCATTTTCATGCCCCGTTAATTGCATCCATCGCTCTGGTTGCCATCTGGGTCAGCTCTTCAACCTTCTTACCCAGATGATACCACTTTTCAAGGTCTTCATCCCATGCCCACAGACCCAACTCAATGGTCTGACCGTATCGCCAGGAAAGAAAAGCAGGGCAATCTGCGCTAATCATGTCGGTATCCCAATTGTTGCTCAAGGCAATAGCAGATTCCTGAGTAGGGATAAAAATGAAGCACACATCTTCGTAAGAATTGGTTTCCTCGGCAGGCAGAATGTGGAAGCTATGACTCAACAGAGTGTATTCTGCGTGTTCGCAGTTCTGTTGCCATTCGTAATGCTTGCAGTCCCATTCATCCTCAAAGTCAGTGCCATCATCAGCTCTGTAAATTACAATCTCAGTCATGGTATCAATTCCTTTCTTTTGGGTTCTTCTACATTATAACACAGAAGAGGTTAATTGTCAACCCCTATTCTGAAATTTCCTTCGGGTGAACTTGGAATGTTATCTTGCTCAAGCCAATCAACTCTAAACAAGAAAATCTTATTACAGAATCTTTTAGCTTTCTTGTCAAGGCAAACATAAACAGGTCCGAACAAGTGTTTGGAATCTTCCATAATTTTAGCTTTCTCAACCTGCGCAGGAGTTACAGGTTTAATTGTATGGCGCAGGAAGATACACCAGAAAAGGACAAAGGGAATAATGATGATTTCCAGAATCACATTCATTACAGTCGCGGGGAACTCAAGCACTCCACAGATGTGCGTATATTCCTCAATGAATGACACCAAAAACCATGCGCACAGCGCGCCAATTAAAAACATTTTCATTTTGTATTCCTCCTAGTGTTCTTCAGTTCTCTTACATTGTATCATAGATTGGGGCTTTTGTCAAGCCCCAATTCCGTTACCAGGCCAGAAGATTGAGTCGGTGGGGTCAATCTCAACCTTATGGTGAATGGTAACACCCTCAGGATTGATGAAATACTCAGCGTTCTCGTAGAACGCACAGTAGTTCGTTGCATATTCGATGGCGGCGTCGGACAGGGGGATGGAAATGATGCGATGTTCAGTAGCTTTCATAAGTGATTACCTCCTTGATTTGTACCTTAATTATATCACATAATACGCAAAAGTCAAGTGTTTTGGGAAAAAAAGTTTATGGCAAAATGCACAATAAATCGGTCAAAAAATTGTTGAATATTCCGGTATTGACAAATGGCGGCCGCGAGGGCCAGGGACGAGCGGCGCAACTATTATATCATACTTGCGCGCATTTGTCAAGACTTTTTTATTCGTCAAAATGCACAAAAAAAGTGTCCGCACTGGGCGGACACCTTAATCAACTGCGAGGGCAACTCATCACGACTTTGTATTTTCTTCCATTATAGATGAATGAAAATTCACGCTCGGCATTTGTGACCTCGTAAGATTCACACATGGGAAGCACCGCATTGAAAAGGGTATTGAGCAAAATCTGTTTGTCCTCGTCCTGCTTCTTCTCTCTTGGCTTGCGCTCGGTGGGCTTGCGGTCTGCCTGTCTGGCTTTCTTTGCTCCCGCTTCCAATTCGGGGTCAAGGTCAAACAGCTTTTCCCCTCGGTCAATGCGCTTGTCTGTAGCTTCCAGTTCTGCCCACTCCGCTTCTGGTATGCCACACTTGCGGAGTGCTTCTTTCTGCTTATTTGTCATTGATTACCCCCATATAGGAGGAGGGCTTAACCCTCCTCCTCCTCGGTTTCAGCAGGTTCTGCGTACTGGAAGTATGCCTTACCCTTGACCATTTCCCTACGATAGTAGGGCTTCACGGTTTCCAGTCTGAATAGACTGGTCATCTTCTGGTTGCTAACATCTTCAGGCAGGTTGGGAACCTGCTTCATCAGTTCCGCAATAGTGAACATCTGGTTGCCATGCTCACGCAGGAACTCTACCAGAGATTCGCCCATGCTCAGGTTCGCGGTCTGCTTTGCGGTCTGCGCCTTAGAGGGGGCGGACTTCTTCTTTTCAATGGATGCAATCTGCTTCTGGAGCTTCTCAGCCACCAGTTCCTTTTCGGGGTGGTCGGAAGCCAGGACCATACCCAGAGCGATTTCCAGAGCGGACTTGTTGGTCATTGCGTTCTTAGTAGTAGCCATAGTATCAATTCCTTTCGGTTTTAGGGACTTGAACCTGTCCTTGAATTTTATTAGCAGAGGTATCACCCTCATTGCTTACTCATTATATCACATCTTGAGCCATTTGTCAAGAGGTTTTTTAAATTTTTTTTTGATGGGTCAGGGAAGCCGTCTAACCTAGGCGATTTCAAGCGGTTAGACACTAACTCACGAAGAGTGCCATCCTCCCCGAACCCTTGGGGGTGGGTATTGTATCGTGCATAATCCCCTATTACTTCAACCCTTGGGGCACTGGTTCACACTTATATCCCTCAAACACGAACACCTTGCGGTCGGGTCATCGGGCGCAGGTCTTACGGGCTCTCGTGGGTCACTCCCTTTGGGATTGCCTTGCCCTCTCCTTTTGTACCCTTATTGTATCACAACTTGGGCGATTTGTCAAGGGGTTTTCGATAATTTTTTTATTCTTTTTTAATGGCTTTGGCACAGACCGCAGATAAGCCATAACTCGGTCTGCCGACATCTCTATCCCCTTGACACCAATAGTATACCACATCTACCCACAGATTGCAATAGGCAGAATGCACAAAATTGGGATTTTTATTTTCTTGATATTTGTGCAACTTTTTACTTGACAAAATGCTGGCGGTATGATATAATAGAAATTCTGCGCGCCTGGGCCGTGGGCGCGCGGCTCAAAAGAAATGACGACTGCATTTTAGCAGTCGTCGGTAAAGCAACCACAGTACGGGTCGAAACCGCACTCATAATCGCAGTCATCCCAATCGGGATAGGGATTAAAAACGTAGGGGGCGAGTACGTCATCCAACTCGTCCAGGTCGGTGACACCATAGACAGTGACCTCGAAGGAGTCCTCGTCCATGTCCGCCCAGATAGCGGTTGCGCCCTTGAACGCATATTCAATTGCGCCAATCAGGGTGTCGGGGGCAATAGCTGCGTAGTCAATCAGGTAAGATTTCATTTGAATCAGTTCCTTTCTTTTTTGTATCCTTATTATAACATGGGAAAGGGCTTTTGTCAAGCCCTTTCCAGAATTTCTTTTGCTTTTTTGTAGTAGTCGCTGAAGGGAGAATCGCTCTCATAGAGGTAGTGATGGGTCAGATTTCTACCTTCAACTTCAAATTCTTTCAGACCACCATCCCACAGACACCAAAAGAACTTGAAGATATGAACGGGGATGAATGTCAGCAAGTAACCGAACCAACCAATTTTGATTTCCTGCTTGATAGTTCCCTTCTGGACTTCTTCCAGAGTGTAAACGCAGAAGGGGCGAACCCACTTTACACCTGCCTTGTAAGTGCCGATGTAGTCCCAATCTTTCAAAGCAATTTTCTTTTTCATTTTGATTTTCATAATTATCAGTTCCTTTCCTTTTGGTAATTGTATTATAACACATGAGGCTGAGTTTGTCAAGAACTTTTTTGAAGGTTTGATGAGTGATAAAAATTATCACTCGTCTACCTCAAACCTATCAAAACTGATAGGCTCAAGCCAATCATCCACTCCATACTCTTCCAAAAGCTTCTGGATTGCTTCGTTAGGATTCTGGTCTGCCCGCATAAGGATAGTGCCCTCAAATTTTACAGTCAGTTTAGATACTGCCATTGTTATTCCCCTTTCTTGAACTTCTGACGGTTGTACTTCTTGCCACTCTCAACCTTGCTTCCTCTCTTGCGGAATGCGAGGTACTGTTGGAGTTCTTCGCCCTCTTTCTTAAAGATTCGGCGGTCAATCTTCTTATTCTTTTTCATTGGGTTGTCCTCCCTTGTTTTTCTTTATTATACCATGGGATGGGGCTTTTGTCAAGCCCCAATTTGAATTTGAATACGAGCCAGAAGCTGTTCTTGCGCTTCGGCTTTGGCTTCATCTTTCAAAGCCTGCTTTGCCAGTTTTTCCAGCTCATGCTGAATTTGAGAGAAAGAAATGGATGCACTCAAACCAGAAGAACCAGCGTAGGATCCATTGCGGTATCTGCCAAGTTCTAAACTGTGTCCTGCATTTTCAGCGCACTTTGCTAGGGCGAACAGTCGTTCGCTCATAGAGGGGTTTTTAATAGTAGCCATTTGTCATTACCTCTTTCTTTATTTTGTATAATTATTATAACATAGATTTTTTAATTTGTCAATAACTATTTTTTATCATTTTCAACTTTGTGGGTCCGACCCCCACACCCTCTCAAGGGCTATTATCGGCTTGGGCTCGCTGCTCTCCGCTCACCTCTTGAGTATAGTATACAGCATGATTCGGGAAAATGCAAGTTGGAATATTGCACAAAGAAATCGCTTATAAAATTGTTGAAACTGTGCATTTCGCCGAACACCGCTCGCCTCGGCGGCCATGCAGTCGTAGGCGAGCGGCGCATAAAAAAAGACCCCCGATTATCGGGGGCCAAAGCGGTCCATGCGGTCTGCGATGAACCGAGCCAGCTGGATTTTGGTGAAATTCTTCACCATATAATCCAGGTTGGACTGGGTGCCGGCGATGACACCCCAGATGGCGCCTTGCCGAGCAATCTCGGCCTTGCGCATCTGCATCAGCTGGTTATAATATTGTTCGAACATTTTAGTTCTCCTCTCTTGGTTGTGTCTTTATTATAACATAGGAATATTTAATTGTCAAGTGGTTTTTTTGGTGGGTAGCCTCAGTCCGTTCGCACTTTAAACCCATTTTCCGCTTCCGCCATCGCTCGATGGCTACTCACGCGTGCGTCTTCCGTACTATTTATATAGCGGGTGGCAGGTCTTTGGTTGGTGGCTCTGTTCCAACCTTTCAATTTACAGTCTTATGTAACCCTTGTGGGCTACTCGCCATCGTCACTTCGAGGTGCGTTAGGCAAGTTGCATTCCTGCTCTGCTGAGGTGCGGTCGTTGCATCCCCGCTTTGTGCCTTTATTATAGCACAGAGTTCTTGTTTTGTCAAGAACTTTTTTGAAAAATCCCAGTTTTATTTTCTCGGCTTTCGCCTACACCTCTTGCTGTCGAGGTCCATGCTCCTTGCGAAGACACTGGTGGAAGAACTGGGAAACACCCCATGGAATAGGACTTTTGAGGAGATATCCTTTAGAACTCTTTTGTGCCTTTATTATAGCACAACTTGATGAGTTTGTCAAGAGGGATTTTACACTTTTTTTCAAGTGAGGGGGGTGCCAATTCCCTGTATTCATCACCACTCCCTCTTGACAATGATAGTATACCACATCCGACCCCAAAAGTCAACATGGCAAAATGCACAAATTCGGGCATTTAAACTTTTTGATTTTTGTGCAACTTTTCTATTGACAAAATGCTGGCGGTATGGTATAATGGAAATTTCGCGCCGGGCAGTCGTGGGCGGCGCGACAAAAATATCCCTTTATGGTAGATTAAAAAGCCCACCGCTTTTGTAAGCCGAAGTCAAAAGCGGTGGGAAATTCGATTCAAAAGTTGGCTGTTTCGGGAGCCACCCCTAAGTCCAAGTCATAGCTTTCGCCCTCCAACTACTAATCACTGGCTTTCTAATCTATATTTTAATCTATA
The DNA here is from genome assembly GCA_045629685.1 of Candidatus Aphodosoma sp. Taxonomy (GTDB): domain Bacteria; phylum Bacteroidota; class Bacteroidia; order Bacteroidales; family Paludibacteraceae; genus Aphodosoma. The sequence goes on from JAZQRP010000039.1 coordinate 11,418, forward strand.
CATTCATCAAACAATCATTAAGCATCACTCTCTCTTTCTGTTATTATTATATCACATAGGGGTTGATTTGTCAACCCCTATTTAGTTAATTCCATCAAAATATTCGGGATGAATTTCCCAGCATCTGTGGTTGCGGAACGCATCCAGGATGCCACGCACTCGGGGCAGTTCAGCGATGCCGACCAGCTCGCCATCCTCAGCGGACATCAGCGAATTTTCAGTGCCGAACTTGCGCTCAAGGGTTTCCATTACCTCAATGACCTTTTCCATGGCCTGGTATTCCTCAATCTCAAGGATGATTGCGTGTACGTTAGTTCTTTCAGTTCTCATTGGTGTATTCCCCTTTCTTTTTTTGTACCTTTATTATACCATGTTCCAATAAGTTTGTCAAGAGGTTTTCTCAAAAAATTCCGGACTTTTTTGATTATCTCCGTTACTTCGGTCGGCTTCATCGTTCTGTTACTGGCCCCGCAGACACTATCATCACCACTGCCTCAAATGAGCGGGATTCTAGATTGTGTTGCTTCGTGTCTGTTTCCCCGATCCTTGACCCCTTTTCGCAGGCGAGGTTCCCCTCTTGACATACTTATTATAACACATCCTTGGGGTTTTGTCAACCCCCAATTTTTACTTGCCGACAGTAATTTTGACCAGACCCTTGGTCAGCAGGTGGAACAGCCACACCAGACCAAAGGACAGCCAGAAGGTCAGCACAGGAGCACCGAACAGGGTTACGGCCACCCAGTTCCACAGAAGCATAACCAGCCATGCCTGCAAGCACCACAGACCGAAGGTCACACCCAGAAAACCGATGATGAAAGCGATGACCGCAATCACTGCGAAAACGCCATCGTAATTATCCCAAACCTCTACAATTTTCTCGAACATACTTTTTACTTCCTTTCTTTTGGATGAACTTATTGTATCACAAATGGGGCTGTTTGTCAACCCCAAAATTAAAATTCTGTAAGAATTTCTCCATCTTCTGCAGAAACGTTATAAAAATCATCAATGTCTACAGGGATAGTGCGCAAAAGAATCCCTAATAATTCATCCATGAGATTTTCTTGTTCTTCTGTGCTATTGAAATTAAAGCCACGCAGATGATTAAATTTGTCATCTACTTCCACTAATGTTTCTACAATTCCATAATGCTTTACTGCAACTTTCATGATATCATTCCCTTTCCTTTTGGTAATTACATTATAGCACATCTTGTGGGATTTGTCAATCCCTAATTTTAGCTATTTTCACCGCATTTCCTTTGCCATCGCGCAGGACTTTAATAGAACAAATCGTAGTAGGCTTCTACTGTTTCATCATCGTCATCCTCCCACCAGATATGTCCACATCCGCAGAGATGCAGATACTTGTTGATTCGGCGAACTTGTGCGGTGCTTCCGCAATTAGGGCATTTACACATTTTTGTTTCCTCCTCTTTTGGATGAGTCTATTGTATCATAAGTTATGGGATTTGTCAAGTTGCTAGATTGACCAAAAAAATCGCTTATGAAATTGCTGAAACTGTACAATATCACGAATACCGCGCGTCACAATCTGGATGCGCTCGTAGACGCGCGGCGCAAAAATCAATTGTGCAGATTGCACAAAAATTCAGCCCCTTAGATTCGGGGCTGAAACTGATATTAAATATAATAGGAATACAGGTGAGAATTGTATCTCTGGTTATAGTCGATGGTACGATACAGATGGTTGGGGAGTCTATTGTAGCCATGGGCGCCGTACATTGCGCAAGCCAGATTCATGTTGCACAGATAAGCAGTGATAAGAGTGTTGCGGTCTACATTGATTACAAAAATGATACCAGTAGATGTGAGAACTTGAATGACTCTTTCATTCGTATACTTTCTTTTGGTGCTGTCGATTGCAATCATCACTTCGCCAATACCGCCAACTGTCTTGATGCAGTCGGTGATTCTGTCCCATCTGTCACGCTTCACGTGCTCAGTGACTTTCAATGTGCGGATGTTAATGTTGATGTTCATGGTAGTCATAGTGGTTATCTCCTTTGTTTATCTCTTTTTTGTACCTTAATTATAATACAGGTCCAGTCCAATAAAACGGACTTAATAGATAAACTTAAAAAAATTCCTTACATAAGTTCTAGACCTTATGTAAGGAACGCTGTAGTTGAGTTTATCTTGTTAGGTGTAGATTTATTGCGCAGTGCTTTTCATTAGATAGCGACTTATTACTTACCTAGCCTTTTCGGAATTACAACACTTGAAAGGGGTATCCACGAGGATTTGACAACCTTTTACAAGAACTAAACTCGTAAGACTCGTATCGTCTATTTGATTGTATAAGTATTATAACCGATAAATAGCGATTTGTCAAGAAAAACTTTTGCTCTTTCAGTCCGGTTTATTGGACAGATAGTGTGTTAGAATACAGATACAAAAGAAAAGGAGGTACATTCAATGTACAAGTATTATTTCCACATTATCGACCGCGAATTTAATGACGAATACAATTATCAGGGTTATTTCGATGACCACATGGAAGCTGACCGCTTCATCACTGATAATGAGCGCGCGGGCAATACCATCGTAATGGTAGCCCCCTTCATTGAGTGGGTCGCCAAAGATGACTGTCCTGCTTGCTACAACTAAGGCCGAGCAATCGGCCTTTTGTGCATTTTGACGAATGCTTATTGCGGGAAAATCTTTGTGCAAATTGACGAACAAAAAATGCTTGACAAAATTGCTGAGACGTGGTATAATAGTAAATGCGGGCTGGCGCGATCGGCGGCGGGACGCTCACCATATAATATAGCCTGTGGGATTATTCATCCCACAGGTCATCGGGCCAATCCTCGACCCAGGTCTCGGGTGCGACCTCAGCCATCTTCTCCTCGTACTCGGCGTCCGCAATCTGATTCATGTTAGACATTTTATGTACCTCCTCTTTCTTTGTACCTTAATTATAGCATATGCTTCTGGATTTGTCAAGCACTTTTTTTATTTTTTTCTGGTGGGATTAACCCACCAGATACCAGATGATGTAATACTCACCATTGGCGTGGTCATCATTAGACCGACCATCAATGATGCCCTCCTTCTTCATCTCGTCCAGAAGGCCGATAAGTTGGAAGCGGTTAACTCCCATATACATCGCAATCTGGCGCAGGCGCAGGCCATGGGGGTGGTGGGCAAGCAGTTCTCGAATCTGTTCTTTCATTGTTTTTATCTCCTCTCTTTTTGTACCTTTATTATAACAGATAAAAGGGGGTTTGTCAACCCCCTTTTTAATTTAATTTTCAGATTTTTCGAACAGTGCTTCTACCTGACCTTCAGGCTGTGCGTAATGCTCCCATTCCTGGAAGTCGCTGTCCTCATCGGTGTAGACCTCGAACAGCACATCAGAGCCGTCTACGCAGTTCCACAGGTTTGTCCGCAGACTTACCGCCTGAGCACCATTGCCCTCGTTTGTCCATTCGGAAACATCAGAGTCGATGCCGAACTCAGCCAGTGCGTCCTGCAGGGCAGTCAGCTTTGCGAATGCGTGAGCCATCTTAATGTTCTTTTTAGTATTCATCATTGTAATCAATTCCTTTCAAATGTTTGTTTTTTTTTGTATTCTTATTATATCATGGGGAAGGGCTTTTGTCAAGCCACTTTTTTAACTTTTTTTTGCAGCATACTGGACAGCTGCGTGATACAAACCTTCAATGTAAGTTTTGGGTTTGCGCATGAGATATTTGCGGTCGAAGTCAACCACCATGTTAGTAGATTCGATGAAGTCAAGCATTTTACCTTTAGTCATTTTTTATTTCCCCTTTCTTTTATCTGTCTGTATTATATCATAAGGGGCTGAGTTTGTCAACCCCTATTTTTTAATATTTTGCGCTGTTGCACATTTTTGCATGGTATTCATTTTTGCGCACCTTGTTGTATACGGCAGTGGGGATTCTGTTGATGCCCTGCCTGCGGTAGATGGCGATGACCTTATCCATGGTGGGGATGTATGCGGTGATGATTGTACCATCTATGCCCTTGATGATTAACACGCCTGTGTCAGTCAGGCAGTCGATGCGGTCGGGGTGCTGTCCATTAGGTGCTTCAAAGACTGTGTCACCGAAACCCACATTCATGGCGATGTAAGTCAAGCGGTCGAGTCGCTCTTCTTTTACGTGGACGGACATCTTCACTCTTGTAGCTTTCATAATTCATTTCTCCTTTTGGTGTGTTGTACTTATTATAGCATAGGGGTTGAGGTTTGTCAACCCCTTTTTTCACTTTTTTTACAGCTTAGTGACTTCGGCTTCATCGCCCAGGTAAGTCAGGATGCTGTCCAGGTCTTCGTCAGTGTAAGCGATGTACACGTCATAAGTATCGATGTGGTGGACCAGATATTTGGCGGTGGGTCTCTTTTTAAAGATATTAAACATGTTGTGTTCCTCCTCTTTCTTTGTATCTGTATTATAACATAGACTTTTAGATTTGTCAAGGGGTTTTTTAATTTTTTTTGTGGTGCTTTAGGCAAGCACCACAGCCAGAACCATGAAAACCAGAACGCCAACGCCCAGACCGCAAGCGCACAGGACGTTTCTTCCCATCTCCTTGTAATTCTTGCGGTTGTCCATGGGGCACTGGTCTGCATAGTAAATACTACGGCAGATGCGGTATCTGATGTATCTAGCAGTTTTCATGGTGTTTACCTCTCTTTTTGTTTTTCTTTATTATAGCACATAAGAGGGGCTTTGTCAACCCCTCTTTTGGATTTTTTTTAGATGTGGACTGCGTTGTCAGTTACGTATCCGCCGAACTTGCGCGCAACTTCTTCCATCTGGTCAGGGGTGGCGGAGGTGAGAAGCTGAGTATCAGTCCATCCAATAGGCCGAGTGTTGAGGACGCTTGCGCCGATGGCATTCAGATAGCTGATGACTTCAATATCCTTGTTGGCGTAAATGTAGAACATAATTTTTATCTCCTTTGTTTCTCTTTTTGTACCCTTATTATGGCATGGGATTCAGGATTTGTCAACTGTCAAAATGCACAAAATAACATGGAAAAATAAATGCTGAATTGTGCACTTTGCCGAAATTTGGGGGCCATGCGTCCGCGCACGGAAACAAAGCGTTCAATCAAATGAGAAAAGGTTGGATGGTTTAAACCATCCAACCCAGTTCCTTACTGACCTCTTCGAACTTAGCTTCGTCCAGTACGTCAACCTCTACCATGTTGCCGTAGAACTCGGGGTTTGCGGTAGGGACCAGATCCTTAATCTCTTCGTACCATTCATTTCTAATAGTGTAGTTCATCATAATTGTTATCTCCTTTTCTTTTGTTGAGGTGTTTCCCTCTCTCTTTGTGTCTTTATTATAGCATGAGCATAGCCATTTGTCAAGCATTATTTTAGGATTTTTTAATAAATATTTTTGTATCGATTGGTTGCAATTTATTTTTGGTTAGCATAGGCTAACTGTGAACAAGGGGTGCCCACGCACCCAGGCGTATCATGACGGCAATCATAAAGAGAAAGAGAGAGCTTGCGCCCTCTCTTGTATTATCTGTGGATGCCATACTGTTGAGACACTCTCTGGGTGCCTTCCGCATACACCATCCGACCGAGCAGTCTATTCAGGTTGCGGTCACATCTTGCAAGTTTTTCCTCTTCCTGCTGTTTCCGCCATGCGTAAAACTTTTTCTGCTGTTCCCTTGCCTTTTCTCTGGTCATCAGGTAAACTTTCTTGTAAGGGTAGCGGGCCTGCAGTTCTCGCGCATACTCCATCATAACTTCTTTATTGGAGGTGCTCTTGGTGTAGATGCGGAAGTCCTGCGGGTCAATCATCACCTTGCTAGTAACTACCGCCACGTAAATGGGACCATTTGCTTTTGCCATAATTATTATCTCCTTTATCATCCTTTTGGTATCTTGCGGGTCCGGCCCCCGCACCACCCTCGTGGCTACTACCGGCTTGGGTAACCACCCTCTTGGGTTACCTCTTGACTATAGTATACAGTATAATTCATCAAATTACAAGATGGAATATTGCACAAAATAACAGTTCCAGGATTGTCTATTTTTGTTTAAAATTTCTTCGATTTTTCTCTTGACAAGCTGACCAATCTGTGCTATAATATTTCGGGTGTCCACGGCCCCAGGCGTATCATACGGCGGGTATAGGGGTGGGTGGGGCAGGTACCCCATACCCCATAGTATTATAATAATTATTATTTATTTATATTTATTTTAGGAAATAATCGGATTATTTCAAAATCGAGTGATTCGCTTTTAGAGTTTGGTTACCCTCTGCTAACTCGATTCAGGGTCGTCCACGCAGCCACGCGTATCACGACGGCACACACAAAGAAAGAGGAAGGCTTTCGCCTTCCCCTACTTGTGATACTCACCATAGTTCTTTCTGCTCTTGCCGCATTTAAAAGCATTCAGGCCTTTGGTGTTCAGTTCTACATAAAATGGGTCATTGTAGGCAACTGCAAACCATTCGGTTTTCTTGTTGTCGATGGTGGCTCTCACGAACTCATAGCCCCTTGCTTTGACTTCATCGTGGAAGAGGTGCTCAACCTCTCTTTTGGACTTTGCCATGGTCTTCACAGTGCTGATGCAGTTGGCTAGAGGATTGTGAGTGGTGTAGGCGTACAGCCGAACTGTAAGCTTGCTTGCAAAGCCAACTTTGAACAGACAGTAGTCACGCTTCTCATCTTTCATCAGGTACAGGTAATTCATAGTTAAGTCTCCTTTATTGATTGATTGGGATATATTAAGTATAGCAAATAAATATCTATTTGTCAAGGGGTCTGAACAATTTTTTTAAATTTTTAATCGGGGTTGTTGCCCCCGATTAAAGGTCGATGTCCTCGGCGAAGATTTCATCGAGGACCTGCTCATTAGAGCAAGTAAACCGAACGATGGCACCCAGGTCCATCTTATTGACGACCTCCAGGATCTGGATGTCGTTCTGGTACTTGACCAGGTCCTTGTTCAGCAGGTAGGTTTTGTAGGTGAAAGTCATAGTGGTTATCTCCTTTGTGTTGTAGTGTTGTTTGGTATCCCTTACCGACAATGATAGTATACCACATGGTAAAGCATTTGTCAATGGGTCTGAGCAAATTTTTTTAAATTTATTTTTCGCTGTTGGTGGCGGGGGCGTTGTGCAATTTGCACAAACAAAAAGTGTCCACTGTACCGTGCGTATCATTTGTGCAATTTGCACAATGATATTTTTCATCACTCGTTGCCCGCTGTCGGTGGACAAATAAGTAACAACTGTCCCGGGCGTATCACGAGTTATTAAAAGATTGTGTGATAATTTTCATCACTCGTCGGTCCACCACTGAAAGACAAAAAAGTGACAACTGTCCCGTGCGTATCATGGCGGCTCCATGGGTCCGCGGGTGGCGGACACTTCAGTACTTTAGCGAACTAAAGTGCTCGGCGCGTTACAACAAATAACAAAAGTTACAAAAGGGTAACAACGCAGGCGCGCCAATTCTATTGTACCACATGGAGCGTGGTTTGTCAAGTATTTTTTTTTATTTTTTTTTCGATATTTTTTTATCGATTGGCGTTGCCTGTCCTCGGCTCGTGGACAGTTAGCACAGGCTAACTTCGAAAAAACACAAAATCGGGAGAATTTGCAAAAATGACAAAAGGTTACAATTTGGTTACAAAATTGTTACAACTTTGTTACTATTAAAATGCCGGCCTGTGCGGCCGGAGGGGGGAGGATGAAAAACGATAAGGTACGCAACATACCTGGCATTGCATAGTGAAAGAAAAAGGCACCCCCCTTGTTTTTTTTCTGGAAAAAATAAAAAAAAATAATTTTTTTTTCGAGGGGTGGGGCCACCTTATGGGATAAAAAAAAATTTTTTCTCCTAATACCTATATATATGACCAAAACTCCCACCAAATCCAATTCTGATTTCGGATTACGAAATAAGGGAAAATAAAAAAAGAGGACGGCAAATACCATCCTCTAAAATTTTTATGTAAGCGCGCAATTATTTTCCCGTCTTCGCTGCTTCCTCTTTGCGCTTTTCTTCGCTCATCTCAAAATTCTTGCGCACACAAATAAACCATTCACCATCTACATACGCTGTAAAATAGTCCATGTAATCTCCATTTTCGATTTTAAACTTATTACGCATGTAGGCAGGAATAATTACTCGACCAGAACCATCGACCTTATATTGACCATGTTCAGGCACTAATTCAACATTCTCTATTCTCACATTATTCATCTCCCTTCTACGTCTGTGTCTGCGTCTCGTAGAGACGCAAGGCACAATTATTATATTGCGTACAAAATAAACTACACTGTGATTCGCTGCGCGACTCACAAGGACACACACTATTTAAAAACTCTTCCGTAAGTCCGTAGGACTTACATTCCAAACAGAACTGCTCATATCCATATTTATGGAACATCTACAAAGCAATCCATTCATCTCTCTGCCGTATATATTCATCTCTTTCAGCTTTCCAAGCAGAAAGTTCCTCATCTGAACAATCATTATAAACAGTCTTTGTAGCAGGAACTTCTACTCCCGCTATCTTTGCCAATACTTCTTCAGTATGTATTGGTCTGTGCGGACTATGCGCCCATGGATCGCGCAAACCTCTTTTAGGTGCTTCTCGTGCAATCCATTGGTTGCCGAAAAGCATGCGCGAAGTACCACGTTCGCTTATTGTAAAAACTCTATCATCTATGTTCATAAGCCTTTACCACATTTTCCAATAGTGCAACTCTAGTTAATAAGCCCACTCCGCCAGGGACAGGAGAAATAGAGCTTTTAGTTTCATTTATATAATAACAATCGCCGCACAACTTACCTTCATCATCAAAATTAATGCCAACATCAATAATATTGGTCTTTAAATCAGTACAATCTAAAAAATGCCGAATACCAACAGCACTAATAATCAAATCAGCATCATGCACGTGCCGCATTAGTTTAATTCTTGGCGTATGACTATGGCATAATGTCACTGTAGCATTTCTGTCAGTGAGCATTCGCGCAAGTGGCTTACCTACAATATCACTGCGCCCAATAACAACTACCTCTGCGCCATCTAAATTGAAATTTCTCCAAGAGAGATAATCAATAATACCTTGCGCAGTTGCTGGATTAAAATGACTCATAGGATGGAATCCATCCACATCCCTTGCGGGCTCAATTGCGACATCAATGCGCTTCTGGTCGATGTGCGCGGGAAGTGGCTGTTGGACAATAATACCATTATATTTCCATTGATTATTATTTAAAAAATCAATTAATTCTTCAGTAGTAATACTTTCATCGCAAACAAGATGATGTGCGATAATACCGACTTCTTCACAATCTCTAATCTTATTGCGAACATACCTATTGGATGCTTCGTTATCTCCGACTTGCAAAATTAACAATGAGGGAAGATATTCCATTTGCGCGATTTGCTCTTTAAGTTGCGCTTTTCGCATTGCTGCGTATTCTTTCATTTTATTCATGCTTTAATACCTCAAATTGCAGTTGGGCAGGAATGGGCAATACTATTGCCACATTTTTATAGTGCTCTGCCAAATCTAAAATTTCTTGATTAATTTCTTCTTGCGTGATATTATTTGGATACCAATAAGTGTGAGCTAATGTAGAATCTTTACATTCCCAATCTCCACCTTGTAAAAACCAATATCCAGTTTTTTCTGTATCTCCTATTTCGACTAATGCGAAATTACATTCTTGGTGTTTCATCATCCCAGCCCTCCGGCATAATACAATCTAAAATGGCTTCTAATACATTCACTATGGCGAAAAATGGTCCGCCAATAATAAAAATAACACCTGCCAATAACCAATCTTTAGTAGGCATACCAGCACACATAGGTGCATATTGAACCATAACCAGGAGAGAACAGATTGACCATAGGATACAAATTATAATACTTTCCATAACCACGTTTCTCCTATCTTGTAAACTACAGCTTGCGGATATACAATAACATCATCATCTAAGCCTGCGCAGCCATCTTCTTCGGCATCAGGATGAGGTTCTGTTTTATTTAGAATTAAACCGACACGCTTTTTACTTTCATATTGAGAAAAATCTGTAATTGTAGATTCTTCTTCTTGATTATATCTTATCACTAATACTAACTAACATGGACAGATACTTTCTGCTGTATTTGTTAAAAGCTCTTTAGCAATTTCTTTTGCTTTTAAATAATATTTTGTTTTGCATAATTTATTACCAGCAAATATGCCTGCAATAAATGTCATAATAATTGCAATAATACTTTTTCTATTCAATATTTACACCTCTTTCATACCTATATTATACCAGAAAAATTTGAAAAAATCAAGTTTAGGTATTTAAAAAGTTCTTGACTTTGGTAAATTTTTCTGGTATAATCTGTTCAATAAGACTGGAGGTAAAAAATGATAAAATTAGATTATTCTTTACAAACTCCAGAAGAAAGAAATGCGTTAGTCACGCAAATACTTGAGGATAACCCCGATGTATCGGATGCTTATTTAGAAGTGCTTGCGGACTATCTCGTTCTTTGTATGGAGAAACAAGAGAAGAAGGAGCATAAGCTTTTAACTGACAATCGTATGGCGACTGTTACAAAAAGAGAAACTTCTTTTGAAGGTCTTGTTTCCCAATTAGAGAATGGCGAAGATGGTATTTATAATTTAATGACAGAAAATAAAAATATGATATTTTAGCCTAAAGTTACGATTACGAAAAAAGATGTAGAAGAGATTCCTTGTTTAAAACAGTTGCGCGATGCCATTGCTTATTGGGAGCAAAAAATGAGTGTTAGTGAAGGTAGAGATAAATTCATTATTAAGAAAACTATAATTGAATTAAGAAAAGATTAGTATATTATTAAGAACGCTTATCGTAAACCAATTGTAAATACTACATTAACACGTTCCCGCAATTTTCTACCAATGGATGATGATTTTGAATTTGACGATGAAGGATATGTAATTCCGCATGGTGTTTCATTCATGGACCCCAAGGTAGTTTCAACTATTTTATGTAATTATTCTGGATTAAAAGAAGCCGCTTGGGGCGAATTCGAAAAAGATATTTGGTTTGTAATGCACGATTTTGATATCGTAGCAGATGGGGCCTTAAAAGATTATCCATTATATGATAAAATTGTTGAATATAAAATTGATGGCTTATAGAATATAGACATTCAAGAAAAGATTCAAATGGAATTTGGAATTAAACATAGTCTTGAATATATTTCAAGTTTATGGCGAAATAAAATTCCAAAAATTATAGCATCCTATGCAGAAGACCAATTCCTTAATCATTATTATTTAAATGAAGAAAAGGGTAAATATAAAAAGTGCAGTAGATGCGGCCAAGTTAAATTGGCACATAATAAATATTTTAGTAAGAATAAAACTTCCAAAGATGGATTTTATTCAATTTGCAAAGATTGCCGAAATGGCAAAACAAAAGCGGACAAAAATGCGTAATTTCGACTTGGAATTATTAGTTAATTAATAAAGGAGGAATTATGTATGGCAGACAGTTATTATTGTCAAAAATGTAATAGAACAATGAATGCCGAGAACTTTTATAAATCAAATAATTTAGAAAAGTATCCCGACGGAAAATTTAATATCTGTAAAAAGTGTATGACCATGCATGTAGATAACTGGAATCCTGATACTTATATGTGGATTATTCAAGAAGCTGATGTTCCATATGTTGCTGATGAATGGAATAAATTAATGCTTAAATATGCGCAGGATAAAAGTAAAGTTACTGGTGCTACGATTATTGGTCGCTATCTTGGCAAGATGGCTTTAAAACAATATCGTGATTTTAGATGGAAAGATACAACATTTTTACAAGAAGAAGCAAATCGTAAGATTGAAGAAACAATGAAGCGTCAAGGATATGACGCACAAGATATTGCTAATGCTATTAATAAAGCAACTTTTGAAATTCCAGAGAGACCATTAGAAGAGCCAGTTTTTGTTGGCGTTCCAAATAATCCATATATGGCATCTCCGCAAGAAGATTACTTTGCGCAAATTAATGGCGGCGATGATGATTTTCAAGATGACCTAACTGAAGAAGAAAAAATCTATTTGCGCTTAAAGTGGGGTAAAGCTTATAAGCCAGAAGAATGGGTTAGATTGGAACAATTATATGAGGAAATGATGGCCTCATATGATATACAAGGTGCCGGACACATTGATACTTTAAAGTTATTATGCAAGACATCACTAAAGGCAAATCAACTAATCGATATAGGCGACGTTGAAGGTTTCCAAAAGATGAGCAAAGTTTATGATAGTTTAATGAAGTCTGGTAAATTTACAGCAGCTCAGAATAAAGCTGAGTCTGGCGAATTTGTTGATTCAATTGCGGAATTAGTTGAGATATGTGAAAAAGAAGGATTTATTCCTAGATTTTATATTTCTCAACCTAATGATAAAGTTGATGAAACATTACAAGATTTAAAATATTATACACACACTCTTGTTACTGAAGAAATGAACTTGGGTAACTTGATTGAAAGTGCTGTTAAAGAGATGGCAAAGCAGGAAGCTAAAGAGGAAGATGAAGATATCGATGAAGAGTTAGAGTATGACAATATTGACACTCTTATCGATGAAGATTTCATTGAACACAAACAATTCTTGGAAGATGAGGCTGATTTAGATGAAATTCTATTAAGGAGCTTGGAGGAAAAATAATGGCTCTTCAAGATTTACTTAATATTAGTTCCAAGAAAAAAATAGGTCTTTCAGAAGAAAGAGTTAGAGCTATTATTCCTGCGGCTCGTGAGTATATTGCCTTTTGGCGAGAATATCCTGATTTATTCGTGGACTTCTTGGTAAGAGGCACACGAACTGAAATTAAAGATGGCGAATTAAAATTTTATTTTTATCAAAGAGTATTCTTGCGCGCGGCTATGCGACATTAGTATTTATATGCAGTGTTCCCTCGTGCGTATTCAAAATCTTTCCTTTCAGTTATGGTTTTAATGATTAAATGTATTTTATATCCAAGATGTAAGTTGTTCGTTACTTCTGGCGGTAAAGAGCAGGCTGCTGGTATCGTAAAAGAAAAAGTTCAAGAAATATGTACTTTAGTTCCTGCATTTAAACGTGAAATAGATTGGGGTCGTGGTGTTACCCTGGAAGGTAAAGACTATTGTAAGTATGTATTTAAGAATGGTTCTTATTTCGATAATATTGCGGCAAGAGAGAGTTCTCGTGGTAAGCGTAGACATGGAGGCTTAATTGAGGAATGTGTCGGCGTTGATGGCACTATTCTATCAGAAGTTATTATTCCTACTATGAACGTTTCTCGTATGTGTATGGATGGTTCAACGCATCCAGAGGAATAGTTAAACAAATCACAAATTTATGTTACTACTGCTGGGTGGAAATCAACATTTCCTTACGATAAATTAATTTAGCTTTTGGTTTGGCAAATTGTAAAACCAGAAAAATCAATGGTTATTGGTGGTACTTATCGTATTCCTGTCCTTGTTAAGCTATTGGATAAAAACTTTATCCGAGACTTAAAAATGGACGGTACTTTCAATGAAAGTTCGTTCGACCGAGAATATGAGAGTAAATGGTCTGGTACTGTTGAAGATGCTTTCTTTAATGCAGAAATATTTGACCGAAGTAGAAAATTAAATTAGCCTGAATATGAAGCATCTGGTCGTTCTTCAAAACTAGCATATTATGTACTTGCGGTTGACGTTGGACGTAAAGGATGCGATTCTGTTGTTTGTGTGTTTAAAGTAACCCCTTAGACTTAGGGCGCAGCCACTAAGTCATTAGTTAATATTTATACATTAACTGATGAACACTTTGAAGACCAGGCTATTAGATTAAAAAGATTATATCATAAATATAAAGCACAAAGAATTGTAATTGACGGTAATGGTTTGGGTATTGGATTAGTTGACTATATGGTTAAGAGTTAGATTGACCCAGAAACCGGTGACGTATTACCAGACTTTGGAGTTTATAATGATGAAGAACAATATTATAAAAAGTATAAAACTAATAATACTGAAATAGACGCTATGTATATAATTAAGGCAAATGCGCCGTTGAATACTGAAGTTCATGCGAATGTGCGCGCGCAGCTTTCTTCTGGTAAAGTTCAGTTCTTAATTGATGAGCGCGTGGCAAAGAATAAATTATTAGCAACTAAAGTAGGTTAGAATATGAAACCTGAAGAAAGGGCGAATTATTTAAAACCTTTCAGTTTAACTTCCATATTAAAAGAAGAGATGATGAATTTGCGTGAAGAAAATGAAGGCGTAAATATCATTTTGAAACAAGCAAATAAAGGTATTAGGAAGGATAAATTTTCTGCCTTTGAGTATGGTTTATATTATATAAAATTAGAAGAAGATAAGAAAAAGAAAAGAAAGAAATTTAACGCTACAGATTGGAAATTCTTTAATTAAGGAGGGTTGGTATGAGAGCATCAAGAGGAGAAATTAAGATTGAAGAAATTTTAAAAGAAGCAGGTTTCATCTTTAAAATGGAATATTCTTTTCCTGATTTGACAAGTCCAAATGGCCGTCCTTTAAGATTTGATTTTGTTGTATTTGATGATGATGGTTATATTGATTTTATTATTGAATATTAGGGTAAGCAACACTATGAAGCAAGTCCTAAGTTCGGTGGTAAAAAAGGCCTTTATCAACAACAGTTCAATGACAATAAGAAAAGAAGATTTTGCGCTTTACATGATTTTAAATTAATTGAAATCCCATACACTGATGAAAATTTAATTTCCTATGACTATATTATGAAATTAGCTGGTTATTAAGGAGGTGTGGGATTTTGGAAGAATTACAAATGAATAGACAAGATATAATTCGTGCTAAAGGATTTGACATGATGCGACGTCCTTAGACTGAATATGGTCATATTAAGTCTGGAACAAAACAACTTGCCGATGCAGTAATTAATCTTGGAGCGATTGAAAAATCAACCAAAGGTTATATTTCTAAAGGTGTTGTTTTAAAAGCATTATTCGATAATGATGTTTAGAAGTTGCGTGAAATATCAAATTATTTTTATAAGACTAACGGCATCTATCAACGTTTATGTAATTATATTGCTACTATGTATCGATATGACTGGTATGTCGTACCAGAAGTATATAAAGAGGGAACTAAGGGTGAAGAGATTATTAAAGATTTGCATAAAGTATTAAACTTTATGGATAATTCTTATATCTCTAAGATTTGCGGTGAGATGGCTTTAGGTGTTGTAAAAAATGGTGCATATTATGGTTATCTTGTTCCCACTTCCACAGGAGTTATCGTTCAAGAGCTTCCTATCAATTATTG